>NZ_JBJPHS010000047.1:0-40206 GCF_052939495.1 Phormidesmis sp. 146-12
ACTTCCCTCCTAGCTTCCTTTCTCGCTTTCCTGAGTTTTGTCAGTCAAGCAGGCAGCGCCCCTTTTCTGGGGTGAATTTGATAACTCTCTTCGTTTGAGTCGCAGATTGGGATGGCAGGGTCTTGATTGCAACGGTTGATTGTTTCCGTTAGCCGTTGGTTCTTTGAGTATATTAAGAACACTTACTCGCTGATTTTCAACAAAGACCACTTCCAACAGACTGTTAAGAATCTGTCTTATTTGGGTGACAAAACTAAGGACGATCGGGTTAGGTCAATCTCAATAAATTGCGTTTTAACTGTTTGTAAGTACTAGTTATTTCGCTTATACCAAATCAATTTGTTAATGCTACAGATCCTTCGCCCCCTAAATCCCCCATTCTGGGGGACTTTGAGAATCCGATACTTTTTTGACTCCAAGCAGTCCATCTTGAAACAAGGCAAGTATATTTTTTAATTCTTAATATTTGCGGGTCTTTCTCATCAATAGAACCTTGAAAATTGTGGAAGTCAACCGCACTAGCTTAGTCAAAAAAATCACCACCTATCCTTCGGTAAGAGAAGTGCAGAGACTCACTGAGGAAACAAAATGTAGCGGTTAAAGATTTTATGAAGCTTTTAATTGTCCACTGTAATTTAGAGCCAACATTGATATTATTCCTAAGAAGTAACGCCTATCTCTTGAAGAAAGTAAAATGGTTTCAATGACTTTTCAAAAGGTCTGGACTAAGGTTCTTCTGGGGTTTCTACTCTTAGCAAAATCAGTAACCTTGTGTAAACTTTTTTTACCTTTAAGGTTGAAGGGCTAGGGTTCAGCAGTTACCTGCATGAGACTTTCTTCTTAACTGAGCCGATCGAGACTGTTCTGCAAGTTTTGCTTGAGCAACAGTTTTTCAGCGGGTTTAAGCGTTTTTTCTTGCTCACAACTGAGGAGGAAAATCATGTCCTTTAAACAGATTCGATTTAAAAGATGAAGCACAATCTTGAACTTCAAATCTTTATTTAGACTTAAACTTTTAAGAGCAATCTGATATGGAAACAAAGAACGAGGACGGCTCAGGTCACATAGGTGATCCGATAGAAAAGAGTCTGTTAAAGCGATCGCCAGCAGTCCAAAATTTACAAACAAAATCACCTGTCTTTACGCCTCTCCCAATCGAGAAAAAGAGTTTGAAAGAAGCTCCAGAGTATCGACAAGTCGCGATTTGTACCTCTGCTTTTGAACCTCAACCTCGAAACAATTTGAGTACTAGCACCCTGATCCGGGGAAGTTGGGCATTCCTGTTGAGTCGATATAGTGGTCAAGCAAAAGTAGCCTTCAGGGTTAAGACTCTACCGACTTCTCAAGTAGTCTCTGATCGACCTGCTGATTGGGTCGCTGTCGAAGTTCCTCCTCAAGCTGCTTTGTTGCCCTGGCTTACGCAACTTCAAACACAGCAGGCTACTTCACAGACTCAAAACAATACTCAGAACAAGCAGTTTGAAGTACAAGTTTCAACGGATACCTCACTATTTGAGAGCCTACTGGTGTTGTCTGATGGTTCGATCGACCTCGACCCGCCTGAAATAATCTGTCCGCTCATTCTGTTTGCAGACATTTCGACTCTGAGCTTACGCCTTCGATACGATCGCCACCGCTTTGATGAAGACAGTATGACTCGCCTATTGGGGCACCTGCAAACCCTTCTCACTGGAATGGCGACCAACCTCCAACGGCTCCAAGACAGACGGCTCCAAGATATTCCCTATCTAACGCCTGCCGAGCGCCACCAGCTTTTAGTCGAGTGGAATCATACTCAGACAGACTATCCTAATCAATGCATTCATCAAGTTTTTGAGGCACAGGTCGAGCAAACTCCCGATGCGATCGCGCTCATTTTTCCCGCCTTCAACGCTCATCCTGAAAAGCAACTGACCTACCGACAACTCAACGATCGCGCCAATTATCTAGCTCACCGTCTTCAAGATCTGGGAGTCCGAGCCGAAACCTTTGTGGCGATCGTGATGGAGCGATCGGTGGAAACGATCGTCGCGATGCTAGGCATTCTTAAAGCTGGTGGCGTTTACGTTCCGCTTGATCCCGCTTATCCCCAGGAGCGACTGGCTTTCATGCTGGAGGATGCCCAGGTGCCTGTTCTTTTGACGCAATCGCATCTGGTCGATCGCCTCCCAATGCATCAAGCGCAATTGGTTTGTCTGGATGCTGACTGGGGGTTAGAGGCTCCTTCTCATTCAGTCGCGCCGGGTTGCTCTTTGAATGCTGACAATCTGGCTTATCTCAACTACACATCGGGTTCGACAGGCCGCCCCAAGGGTGTGACGATTCCTCATCGGGCGGTTTTGCGATTGGTGTTGGGCACCCGCTATGCGCGTCTGGATGCTAATCAAACCCTATTGCAGCTTGCTCCGATTTCGTTTGATGCTGCCACGTTTGAGATTTGGGGATCTTTGCTGCACGGGGGATGCTGTGTGTTGTTTCCCGAAAATGGTCTCCCCGATCCCCAGGATTTAGGCACCATTTTGCATCGCTACCAGGTCACAACTTTATGGTTGACAGCGGCTTTGTTTAACACCATTGTCACCAACCATCCAGAGGCTCTCAGCGGAGTCAAAGAGCTATTGACGGGGGGCGAGGCGCTGTCTGTCTTTCATATTCGACAGGCTCAACAACGGTTGCCCAATACTCAGCTTATTAATGGATATGGCCCGACCGAAGGCACTACATTTACATGCTGCTATCACATTCCAGCGCTGTTGGAGCACGAGGTGACTACGATTCCTATTGGAAGACCGATCGCCAACACCCAGATTTATATCCTGGATCAGCACCTTCAGCCTGTCGCGATCGGGGTTCCTGGAGAACTCTATATTGGGGGCGATGGGCTGGCCCGTGAGTATCTGGGTCGTCCCGATTTGACGCAAGAACGCTTTATCTCTAACCCGTTTGACCCTGAGACTCGACTTTACAAAACAGGCGATTGGGTGCGCTATCTCCCCGATGGCAACGTAGAATTTATCGGGCGAAAAGATAGTCAAGTCAAGATTCGCGGCTATCGGATCGAGTTGAGCGAAATTGAAACGGTACTGAGTCAACATGATGCCGTTCGAGAAGCGGTTGTGATAGTTCGAGAAGATCTGCCAGGTGATCCCCGTCTGGTTGCTTACATCACCCCTGATCAAGCGTCGCCCAGTCCGCGTCAGATTCAAGCCTATCTCAGCCAGCGATTGGCGGCTTACATGGTTCCCAGTGCGATCGTAGTCCTCGCCAACCTGCCTTTAACGCCCAATGGAAAAGCCGATCGCAACGCACTTCCCAAACCTGCGATCGACCTCAATTCAGACTTTGTGGCACCCAACACGCCGATCGAGAAAGAACTGGCAGACATTTGGGGGGCAATTTTGCACCTAGACCGCGTGGGAATTGCCGACAACTTCTTTGACCTGGGTGGCACCTCGATTTTGGGATTGCAACTGGCTTCTCAGATTCAAAAGCAGTTGAGTGCCAAGTTTCGAGCCGTCAAGCTCTATCAGTATCCGACGATTCGTGCTCTCGCTCACTATTTGGATCACCAGGAAACGACAGTCCAGACCGTTCAACCGCATCCAGCGATCGCGGAACCGCCAGAAGGGGTGGCGATCGTCGGCATGGTGGGTCGATTTCCGGGTGCCAACAGTGTCGAGGACTTGTGGCGCAACCTGTGTGCCGGGGTAGAGTCAACCACGTTTTTTGAAGCGAATGAGATTGATCCCAGCGTTGATCCGATTCTGCGCGATGACCCGAACTATGTGCGTGCCAGAGGCATTGTTGAAGGAGCCGAAACCTTTGATGCAGCCTTTTTTGGCATCAGTCCGCGAGAAGCAGAGGTGCTAGATCCCCAGGCGCGCGTGTTTTTAGAACTGGCTCATCAGGCGCTAGAGAATGCAGGCTACACGTCACAGTACCAGGGATCAATCGGACTGTATGCAGGCTCCGGGCAAAACACCTATTTTGAGCGACACCTTTGTCAGCGTCCAGAAATCATCGATCGCCTGGGTGCCTTTCAAACGATGTTGGCCAACGAAAAGGACTTTCTCACGACTCGCACCTCTTATAAGCTCAATTTGACGGGCCCCAGTGTCAGCGTTAATACGGCTTGTTCGACTTCTTTAGTTGCCGTCATTCAGGCGTTTCAGGGATTGCTAACGCATCAGTGTGACCTGGCGCTGGCGGGTGGGGTTTCGATTACGACTCCGCAAAACACGGGCTATCTGTATCAAGAAGGCGGGATGCTTTCTCCGGCTGGGCGCTGTCACCCTTTTGATGCGAATGCTCAGGGCACTTTATTCAACAGCGGGGCGGGAATTGTGGTGCTAAAACGGCTCACCGATGCGCTGGAAGCGGGCGATCGCATTTATGCCGTGATCAAAGGCGTTGGACTCAACAATGATGGGGCCGAAAAAGTCAGCTTCACCGCCCCCAGCGTCCAGGGACAGGCAGCCGCGATCACAATGGCTCACACTTCAGCCGGATTTGATCCAGAAACCATTACCTATGTTGAAACGCATGGCACCGCGACTCCTCTGGGTGATCCGATCGAGATCGAAGCGCTGACCCAAGCGTTTCAGAGCCAGCCAGGTGTCAGATCAGAAGGGATTCAGTATTGTGCGATCGGCTCGATCAAGAGCAACATTGGTCATGTGGTTGCGGCGGCGGGCGTAGCGGGACTGATCAAAACGGCTTTATCGCTCTATTACAAACAGCTTCCAGCCAGCCTTAATTTTGCGTCCCCCAACCCTCAGATTGAGTTTGACCACAGTCCGTTTTACGTCAATACTCAACTGACTGAATGGCAAGCCAGTCCGCGTCGAGCGGGGGTGAGTTCGTTTGGGGTGGGAGGAACCAATGCCCACGTTGTGCTAGAAGAAGCGCCCGTTGTGCCGCCGTCCAGTCCGTCTCGTCCTCAACAATTGCTGCTACTGTCTGCCAAAAATAGCACCGCATTAGAGCAGGCAACGGTGAATCTGAAGACTTATCTGCAACAGAACGCCGAAGTCAACCTGGCAGATGTCGCCTACACGCTGCAAGTCGGACGTAAAGGATTTAACCATCGTCGCTTTGTAGTTTGTCGCGATGTTGAGGAAGCAACCCATCTTCTAGAAAACAATCCAATTCAGGCACAGACTGAGATTCATAACCCCGATGTGATCTGGATGTTTCCGGGGCAGGGGTCACAGTCGATCGACATGGGTCTGAGCCTTTATCAGCGAGAAACTGTGTTTCGGGAGACGGTCGATCGCTGTGCTGAGATTTTGCAGCCCTGGTTGGGTCGAGATTTGCGAGACGTGATCTATCCCAGTGGCAACCGCGAAGAGGCGGCGATCGTGCTTCGTCAGACAATTTACACGCAGCCTGCTTTGTTTGTGATTGAATATGCGCTGGCTCAACTCTGGCTTAGTTGGGGGATTCGGCCAGTCGGCTTGATTGGGCACAGTATTGGTGAGTTTGTGGCGGCTTGTCTGGCGGGGGTGTTCTCGTTAGAAGATGCACTAAAGCTAGTGGCGACACGGGGACGACTGATGTGGGAACTGCCACCCGGATCGATGCTTTCTGTGCTGTTGCCTGCTGAGGTGATTGAGAAGCGATTGACTCAAGATCTGGCGATCGCCGCCATCAACGGCCCGTCTTTATGTGTCGTATCGGGTAAACCAGAAGCCGTATCAGCACTGCAAGCCGCCTTGGAAGCAGACGGGATTGGCTGCCGACCGCTACACACCTCTCATGCGTTCCATTCCCCGATGATGGAGCTGATTATCGAACCTTTTGCCGAAGTCGTCCGCACAGTTCCTTTGTCAGTGCCTCAGATTCCGTTTGTTTCTACTGTGACAGCGGATTGGATCACAGATGCTCAAGCAACAGATCCCCTCTATTGGGCAAATCATCTTCGAGCCACAGTGCGCTTTGCAGAAGGAGTCCAGACACTATGGCGGCATCCAGAACGGGTGTTGTTAGAAGTTGGCCCGCGCACCACTGCGACGACATTGGCAAGACAACAAGCAAAAGATCCCAAGCGACAAATTGCCATTTCATCGTTGGGCAACACCCGCGAAATCGATGCCGAGTGGACGAGTCTGCTGAGTGCGATCGGGCAGTTGTGGTTAGCAGGAGTGGCGATCGACTGGAGCGCTTTTTACAGCGACGAATATCGTCATCGGTTGCCCTTGCCAACTTATCCCTTTGAGCGGCAGCGCTACTGGATTGATCCGAAGCCTGCAATTTCTACGGCTGTCTCTCAAGATTCGCCTATTACATCGGTTGAATTGCAGCCTGTCACTGTTTCGCTCACTGTTTCACCGTCTCAGTCTAACCTGACTTCTCCTTCAAAGTTTGCCAATCCAGAACTTGCCAACCCTATGACAGACTCCCGGAAACAACGCTTGATTCCTTTACTCAAAGACGTTCTCGAAGCGACCTCTGGACTAGATCTGGTCAGCGTCGATGAAGCGACAACCTTTCTAGAAATTGGCTTGGACTCGCTATCGCTGACTCAAATTGCGTTGGCACTCAAGAAACAATTTAAGGTCAAAATCACCTTCCGAAATCTGTTGGAGGACTATTCCAACCTAAGTACGCTGGCTGAGTTTTTGGATCGCTCCCTGCCCGCAGACGTGCTTTCTGCTCCGACGGTTGTGGCTTCTCCAGCGATCGCCCCCCCTACCAACGGTTCAACAAACGGTTCAACAAACGGTTCAACGAATGGATCGACGAACAGTTCAACCAATGGATCGAATGGTCACACAGTTTCTACCTCAATTAGTTCTGAGAAAGCCAGCGCGATCGAGGCACTAGTTGCTCAACAGCTACAAATCATGACCCAGCAGCTTCAATTGTTGAGTCAGACGAATGCATCTGTGCCTCAAACTACACCATCAGAACCTTCGTCGATAGAACCCACGATCGCGCCGCCTGCCGCCCTGAATGAACCGAAACCAAAGTCTTTTGGCCCAGGTGCCAAGATCGAGAAGTCTAATAGCACCACACTAACCGCCAAACAGCAAGCCGACCTCGATCGCCTGATTGCTCGATACATTCAACGCACCCCAACCTCCAAACAGCAAACTCAACAGCATCGTCGCTATCTCGCTGATCCGCGCACGGTGTCTGGCTTTTCACCATTGCTCAAAGAAATGATCTACCCGATCGTGATTGAGCGATCGGCTGGCTCTAAGCTCTGGGATGTCGATGGCAATGAGTATGTCGATCTGACCAATGGCTTTGGACTAAACTTTTTTGGCTGGTCGCCTGATTTTGTAACAGAAGCCGTCAAAGCACAGTTAGAAAAAGGGGTTGAAATTGGCCCTCAAACGCCCTTAGCAGGCAGAGTCGCCCAGATGATCACCGAGATGACCGGAGTAGAACGGGTTGCCTTTTGTAATACCGGATCTGAAGCGGTGATGGCTGCCATGCGATTAGCGAGAACTGTGACAGGACGCAGCACGATCGCTATTTTTGCGGGGGGCTATCATGGCACCTTTGACGAAGTGATTGTGCGGAGTGGTTCTAAGCTGCGATCGCTGCCTGCCGCTCCGGGCATCATGCCGTCTATGTTTGAAAACATTCTAGTCCTGGAGTATGGCACACCTGAATCGCTGGAAATCTTGCGCGATCGTGCCGATGAGTTAGCCGCCATTATGGTTGAGCCTGTACAAAGTCGTCGCCCTGAGCTGCAACCCAAAGCTTTTTTACAAGAGATTCGTCAACTGACTGAGCGATCGGGCAGTGCTTTAATTTTCGATGAGGTGGTGACTGGGTTTCGGGTTCATCCGGGTGGCGCTCAAGCCTACTTTGGCATTCAGGCAGACTTAGTAACCTATGGCAAAGTGATTGGGGGTGGATTGCCGATCGGGGTTGTGGCGGGCAAGTCAGAATATCTGGATGCGCTAGATGGTGGCTTTTGGCAGTTTGGTGACGAGTCTTTCCCAGAAGTCGGAGTCACCTTTTTTGCAGGAACTTTTGTGCGGCATCCGCTCGCTCTGGCAGCAGCCGAAGTCGTTCTCAAACGGTTAAAAGCAGCCGGCCCCAACTTACAAAACGCCCTGGCTGAGAAAGTCGATCGCTGTGTCACACACCTGAATCAACACTTTGAGCGAGTCCAGGTCCCCCTTAAGATCAATCACTTTAGCTCATTCTTTTACGTCACGTATTCTCATGACTATGCCTATGGTGGGTTGTTGTTCTACTTGCTGCGCGAGAAGGGCGTTCATATCTGGGAATATCGTCCTTGTTTCTTTACACTGGCCCACTCCGATCGAGACATCGATTTTGTAATTCAAGCATTCAAAGACAGTGTTGCCGAACTGCAAGCGATCGGATTCTTCCCCAATCCTGGTAGCCCAACGCTACTAGGCAACGTCAGCCGCAATCAGCCCCCTCAGCCCGGTGCCCGTCTCGGTCGTGATCCAGAAGGTAATCCGGCCTGGTTTATTGCTGACCCCGATCGCCCTGGAAAATATTTACAGGTGAAGGCAATTTCATAACAGGGTGCTCATGTTTTTAGCGTGTTTTAGCCCAGAGGCAAAATCGAGGAGATATGTCTGCCAACGCCATTCAGCCCGCTCGTACTTTATTCCCCATTGACTTTTTGAAACGTAGACTCAGACAGGGGTTAGAACACACACCCATTCTGTCAGACTACTACGCTTATCATCGATTGTTTCCTCGGACTCCAAACCTTTACCGGGGAGTCTTTTCAACCTTTACTCAAGCCTCTGAATCCGTTCCCAAAACAATCTCTGTTGGCTACAATCACACCGACTTGCACAATGCTTCTCTACAACACAATCTGAATGAAGCCGACATTGGTAGATTCAAGGCGATCGACTATCCGGTGCTGGTTTGGTTGAGAGAGGCGTTTGCAGAAAATTCAGTCGTCTTTGATTTGGGGGGCAGTACGGGATATAGCTACTATGCTTACCGCAAGTACATTCCTTATCCCACAAACTTGCAGTGGATCATTTGCGATGTCCCCGAAGCGGTCAACGTCGGCAATCAACTATTAGCGCGAATCGATAGTCCAGGATTGTCTTACACGACCAACCTTGAAGACATGAAAGCGGCTGACATTCTCTTAACTTGTGGAGCGCTGCAATATTTAGAGCCTTCTCTCGCAGAGTTAATCAACCAACAATCCGCCAAGCCGCGCCATGTGATAGTGCATCACGTTCCGTTTTATCAGGGTGAACCATATATTACAGTGCAAAATCTTTGGGGATCTTACACGCCTTATAAGATTCAAAATCATGAGCAGTTTGTAGCGTCGATCGAAGCTCTGAACTATGAGTTAGTGGATCACTGGACAATCGATCGTACTTGCTCAATCCCTTTTCATCCTGAACGATTTGTCGATGCCTATCATGGGTTTTACTTTCGCCAGCCAGCGTCTACCCACCGGAGTTTTTGAATGTCAGCACCTCACTTATCACGAACTCGATCGCAGTCTCACATCCAGCAAGCGCAAAGCTTTAAGGAACAGTTCAATCGCTCCTCGTTTATGTTTTCTCACAATCTGGTGGGTAATCCTCTCTTTGAGCTTCCTCGCCTGGTTAAGTTGGCCAATACCTTGATAGAAGATGGGCCAGGAACAATTCGCTGTCAAGTTAACGATGTTCCTATTCACCTTAAATGGATGGATGCTACCCTCAAAGAGCAGTTTCAGGAACAGCTACCAGAGTACATCGCCAACATTGAGCAATCAGAATCCTGGTTACTGCTTTACAGTGTGCAACGCGACCCCGAATATGCTGCTTTGTTAAACCAACTTGTCGATGAGCTTGAGTTGTTGACGGGCGAACCTTTGCGGCAAGAAATGACCTGGTTAGATGCCTATATTTTTATTGCGTCTCCGCACTCCATCACGCCCTATCACATTGACCACGAGTCTACTTTCTTGTTTCAAATTCGAGGCGATCGAGCGTCTAATTTATTTGATCAGCGCGATCGCTCCATCCTCACCGAGCAGGAACTAGAAAACTTTTACATTGGGGATCAGGGAGCCGCCAACTACAACGCAGACAACCAAGTTCATGCCAAGGTTTACCCATTAGCTCCCGGAACGGGCGTTCATCATCCTGTCTGTGCGCCACATTGGTACAAAAATGGTGATCATTACTCCGTGGCAATGGGGGTGCATTTTGGGCTGCGATCGTTCGACCTTAGTGCCAGAGTATATCAAGTCAACCACTACCTGCGTAAATTAGGACTCAACCCGACTCCACCCGGTCAGTCTCCGCTACTGGACTCCTTCAAAATTCAAACGTTAGGGCTGTTCTCCAAGCGAAAGCCAAGCAACAAAGACGAAGTGCTGCGCTCTGGAATCAATCGAATTGTGTCAGGAGTGAAGCCGATCGCAACCTCTGTGAAGTCTGTCCTGAAGGTGTTTTGATTATTTCTAGCAGCTACTCTCAGCAACTACTCTCAGCAACTACGTTCAAAAAACGGGTGCTAGAGTCCGAGCCATTCGTTATTCATATTTTGTTCACCTGCCTCCCATGAATCTATCCTCTGCCAACATTATCCCGACTGCCGTAGATTTTGACCCCTTTGCAAATGGGGAACTGTTGCTGACTGCTCCCGCAACCGAGGCTCAACGAGAAATTTGGGCATCTGTGCGAATGGGGAATGAGGCAAACTGTGCTTACAATGAGTCTCAATCGCTGCGGCTACTAGGAGAACTAGATGTTGATGCGTTTCGGAATGCTCTCCAAGCATTAACTCAGCGTCATGAAGCACTACGAACCACGTTGAGTCCCGATGGTAATAATTTATGTCTTACAGATCATCTGAACCTTGAAATTCCCTATCTTGATTTGTCTGGGCTTTCTGTAGTGGAGCGCGATCGTCAGGTCGCAAGTCTACAAAAACAATGTGTCGAGCAGCCTTTTGATCTAGAACACGGGCCCCTGTTTCGGGCACAGATTCTCAAGCTGCAATCGCAGGAACATTTAATTTTAGTCACGGCTCATCATATTATTTGCGATGGTTGGTCTTGGGCGGTGTTGATGCCTGATCTGGGTAAGCTGTATTCTGCCCTCAAACAAGGGATTGCCCCTGATTTAGACCCTGCCGATTCGTTGAGCCACTACGCCTTGACGCTAGAGGCAGAAGCGAACAGTCCCGATGTCATTGAATCGCAAAACTACTGGCTCAAACAGTTCTCTGACTCAGTGCCCGTGTTGGATCTGCCGACCGATCGCCCTCGTCCCGCTTTGAGAACATTTGAGTCCGATCGAGTAGACTGGCAACTCTCTCCTCAAGTGGTGTCTGGTCTCAAACAACTCGGCACTCAACTTGGCTGTAGCTTTATGTCTACCATGCTGACAGGGTTTGAGGTGTGGTTACATCGCCTTACGGGACAGTCTGATGTGGTAGTCGGTGTGTTAGCCGCAGGACAAGCCGCTACGGGACTGTATAACCTCGTCGGTCACTGTGTCAATCTATTGCCAATGCGGGGTCACATTGATAGCCAACAGTCTTTTAGTCGCTACTTACAAGGGCGGCGATCGACCATTCTGGATGCCTACGATCATCAGCAGTTCACTTACGGCAGTCTGGTACAAAAGCTCAAGATTCCCCGTGATTCGAGCCGGATTCCGCTTGTTCCGGTTTTGCTCAACATTGATCAGGGTATGGATGGCGAGCAATTGCCCTTTGATGGGTTAGCGGTGGAATTCTTCTCTAATCCTCGCGCTTATGAAAACTTTGAGCTATTTGTCAATGCGACCGAACTCAAAGGAACGCTCACATTAGAATGCCAGTACAACCGCAACTTGTTTGATGCTGACACCATTCGTCGGCGCATGGCAGCGTTTGAAACGCTATTAGCGGGCATTGTCGCCCATCCCGATCGACCTATTTGCCATCTTCCGCTATTACCAGACACCGATCGCCAGCTACTAGAAAACTGGAATCAAACTCAGGCTGACTTTCCAGACCAAAGCATTCACCAACTATTTGAGGCTCAGGTTAACCGGACTCCTAATGCGATCGCACTCATCTCGGACGATCGCTCCCTCACGTATCAAGAACTAGACCATCGCGCCAATCAGCTTGCTCACTATCTACAACAACGGGGCGTTGGGTTAGAAACACTTGTTGGCATCAGTTTAGAACGCACATCAGAAATGCTGATCGCGCTATTGGGCGTGTTAAAGGCGGGTGGCGCGTATGTTCCGTTAGATCCCACTTATCCTCAAGAGCGGCTGGCATTGATGTTGCAGGATTCTCAAGTCCCGTTGCTGATCACCCAGAGCAATCTCGTCGATTTACCGACTTCTCAAGCTCAGATTGTTTATTTGGATCGAGAGGCTGCGATCGCTCAACAATCGACTGATCCGCCGACTTGTGCAAGTTCACCTGATTCCTTAGCCTACGTTATTTATACGTCTGGTTCGACAGGTACGCCCAAAGGAGTCGAAGTGCCGCATCGAGGCGTGGTCAACTTTTTGACAGCCATGCAGCAGCGTCCTGGCATTGTTCAGACAGATATCCTACTTTCGGTGACGACGCTTTCCTTTGATATCGCAGTTCTAGAACTCTTGCTGCCGTTGACGATCGGAGCCACCCTGCGCTTAGTGAGTCGGCAAGTTGCGATGAATGGAGAAGCCTTGCTCAACGCGATCGAGCAGTCAGGCGCAACCATCATGCAGGCAACGCCCGCTACTTGGAGGCTCTTATTAGCCGTCGGCTGGAAGAACACACCAAACCTGAAGATTTTTTGTGGGGGTGAAGCGTTACCCTCTGATCTGGCAGGTGAGCTAGTTAGTCGCGCTAAGGAAGTCTGGAATCTATATGGGCCGACCGAAACCACAATTTGGTCTACTTGCTATCTGATCAAAGAGGCTGCCAAACCGCTCATTGGTCGCCCGATCGCCAACACTCAACTTTACCTACTAGATGATTACCAGCAACCAGTTCCGATTGGTGTTCCAGGTGAGCTTTACATCGGGGGGGCGGGGGTTGTTCGAGGCTATCTCGATCGTCCTGATTTGACCGCAGAACGATTCTTACCTGACCCATTTAGCACTGATCCACGAGCCAGACTGTATCGAACAGGCGATCTCGTTCGCTATCTCCCAGACGGCAATCTTGAATACCTTCGGCGCATTGATCAACAGGTCAAAGTTCGGGGCTTTCGCATTGAGTTGGGTGAAATTGAAGCCACCATATTGCAGCATTCCAGCATTCAGGAAGCGGTTGTCTCAGTTCGCAACGAAGCTTCGGGAGAAAAGACGCTAGTGGGCTATCTTGTCCCCGTGAGTTCCCCGTCAGCGGATCTCATTCCCAACCTGCGACAGTTCCTCAAGGGCAAGCTCCCCGAACACATGCTGCCAACGGCTTTCATGACGCTGGAAAGTCTGCCCCTGACTCCAAACGGCAAGATTGATCGCAACGCCCTTCCTCAAATTGACTCGACAGCGCGATCGCTTCTAGAACAATACATTGCCCCTCGATCGCAGGTTGAGCAGCAGATGGCGGAGATTTGGCAGCAAGTTCTCAAGCTCGATCGCATTGGCATTCACGACAACTTTTTTGAATTGGGCGGCTACTCGCTGTTAGCGATTCAGATTGTTTCGCGGCTGCGTCCCGTTTTGCAAGTCGAAATCCCTTTACCCAGCTTGTTTGAGTTGCCGACGATCGCGGCTTTGTCAGAGCGAGTAGAAGCCCTGCGGTGGGCGAGACAAGGGACACAAATCGCAGCAGCCGACGATGAGGAAGGAGAGCTATGAGAACACTCGACAGCCTGCTCACTCAACTCCGTCACCTCGATGTCAACCTGTGGATGGAAGGCGATCGGCTTCGCTATCGGGCCGCCAAAGATGTCTTAACTCCGGACTTGCTCGCTCAAATGAAAGCACACAAGCCTGAAATCATCGAATTTTTGCGTCAGGCAGTCACTGCGAATACTCAACTCCCGGCGATCGTGCCCCTCGATCCAGATCAACTTCGCCCTCTTTCTTTTGCTCAACAGCGCTTCTGGTTTTTGCACCAATTTGAGCCTGATAGTTCGTCCAATAACATGCCTGTGGTGGTGCGCTTGACGGGGCGACTGGATGTTGTGGTTTTAGAGCGAAGCCTTCAAGAAGTCGTGTGGCGGCATGAAGTTCTGAGAACAACGTTTCCAGAAGTAGAAGGACAACCGACTCAAGTTATTAGCCCGGATGCTGTCATTGATCTACCGATCGTCGATCTCCAAAACCTTCCGTCAGACCAGCGTGACGCAGAAGCGTATCGACTTGCAACAGAGGAAGCCCGCCGTCCGTTTGACTTGCTGAATGGGCCGATTTTGCGCTTGCTCCTACTGCGATTGAGTGCCCAAGATCATCTGCTGGTGTGGAATATGCACTGCATGATTTGTGATGGATCTTCTTCGGATGTGTTTTATCAAGATCTGACGGCTCTCTATGCGGCGTTCTCGGTGGGTGACCTTTCTCCTTTAGAAAATAATCTACCGATTCAGTATGGTGACTTTGCTCACTGGCAGAGACAATGGCTACAAGGGGACGTATTAGAAACCCAGGTTAACTACTGGAAGCGCAAGCTAGAAGGCAACTTACCGCTGATCCAACTACCTTACGATCGTCCTCGTCCTCTCACCATTCAAACGGGGCGCGGCGATCGTAGTGCCAAAATGCTGCCCAAGTCGCTCAATGAGGCGTTGAATGCACTGAGCCAACGGTTAGGAACCACTCTCTTTATGACGCTGTTAGCTGCGTTTGAAGTGTTGCTTTACCGCTACTCTAACCAGGAAGATTTGCTAGTTAGTTTTGCCAGCGCTGGACGAGGACAGATTGAAACAGAGCGATTGATAGGATTCTTCTCAAATACATTGATTCTAAGAACCAGTCTGGCAGGCAATCCCACGTTTCGAGAACTTCTGAATCGAGTGCGTGACGGCTCGATCGCAGCCTATGCTCATCAGGACTTACCCTTTGAAAGACTCATTGATGAACTACAGCAACAAAGTCTACTACCGCTATTTCAGGTGAAGTTTACGCTCAATCCGCCTTGGTCAAATGGTCGAGGTATGGCTGCTGTCAGCCTTCCCGATCTGACGATGACTTCTCTGTTTGGCTACATCTACCACGGAGAAACGAAGTACGATTTGATGCTAGTCATGCGCGAACAAGATGAAGGGTTTGGCATGGTGTTTGACTACAATGCCGAATTGTTTGACGCAAGTACGATCGCTCGGATGCTCGACCAGTTTCAAATCCTACTAGAAAGCATTGTTGCTAACCCAGATCAGGCTATTGCAACCTTACCGCTTTTGACTCAGACAGAGCAGCAGTTTTTGGTAGCCATTGACACAACCACTCAACCTCCCTGTATTCATGAAGTCTTTCAAGCTCAAGTAGACCGAACTCCCGATGCCGTTGCAGTGACGTTTGGGCATCAGACTCTCACCTATCGACAACTCAACCATCGCGCCAATCAACTCGCCCACTACCTACAAAGCTGGGGATTACAATCAGGCGATCGGGTCGGCATTGATTCAGACCGATCGCTAGAAACCATTGTAGGACTGTTAGCAATTCTCAAAGCAGGGGGCGCTTATTTGCCTCTGGCACCTGGTCAAAGCCAATCAGAACTATCGTTGTTGTTGACAAAGAAACCTGCGGATCACTCAAAGCGATCGATATCGAACCAAACGCCGATCGTCTATCTGGACGACTGGGACAAACTCAGCCAGCATAGTCCAGAAAATTTAATTGGGTATTCGAGCGATCGCGCTGCCTATATTGCGAATGCTGCCCACGATCGATTTCAGGGATTTGGTATTCCACATTCACAGGTCGTTAAAACGGCTACCAACCCGTTCGTCGAGTTGAGTCGTCAGGAAGTTGTCCTACAATTTGCTCCGCTCACTTCTGGAATGGCAGCCTTTGAGATCTGGAGTAGTCTACTAAACGGCGCACAGCTTGTCATCGCTCCGCCTCACCTTGTAGTTGATCAATTGGGTCAATTCCTTCAGCAGTCTCAGATCACGACGCTCTGGCTGGCTCCTCGCTTGTTAAATCGTCTGATTGATCAGCAGATCGAAGCCTTTACATCCGTGCGTCAAGTGTTAACGGGAGGTGATGTTTTATCGGCTTTCCACCTTCAAAAACTCCAGCAAAACTTTCCAACCTGTCAACTGATCAACGTCTATCAACCTTCTGAATCTTTGCCGATCGCTGCCCACTATCCGATTACAAAATCCACAATTCCCACACCAATTGGACACCCGATCGCATCCACCCTATGTCTACTAGATGCCAATCTACAACCCCCTGCGATCGGCGTTCCGGGTGAGATCTACAGTGCGGGGTTGCTGCCTAATTGTTCTGACTCGATGGCAGAAATTGTCCATCCATCCACAAATCAACCGCTGTATCCAACGGGAGAATTGGCTTGCTACTTACCAGACGGCACGCTTGAGCAGATAGGAACACTGGCTACAATTCAAGGCTTTCGAGTTCAGTTAAGTGAGGTGGAAGCTGCGATCGACACCCATCCCCAAGTCCAAGAAGTCGCAGTTTTGTCTCAAAAAGATCTGGCTGGAAACGATCACTTAGTTGCGTATGTAGTGCCTCATTCAGTATCAGAACTCACTAGCCACGAACTTTATCGCTTTCTCAAACAGACATTGCCGACCTACAGGCTACCTTCGGCCTTTGTGTATTTAACGACGCTGCCGCTTACAGACAGAGGCACCCTCGATCGCTCCCAACTACCCAGCGTAAACGATCGCCAGTTTGCTCAACAACTCCAAGCCACCTTTGTCACCTCGCGAGACGACCTGGAACTTCAGCTTACTAAGATTTGGGAGGATGTGTTGGGCGTGGGAGCGATCGGGATTCGAGATAACTTTTTTGAACTGGGGGGACATTCTTTGTTAGCCGTTCGCCTGTTTGCAAAAATTGAAGAAGTTCTCAACAAAAAGCTTTCACTCTCAACGATTCTACAGGCTCCGACGATCGAGACTCAGTGCCAACTCATCCGCGATCAGGGGTTTGCACCACCCGCACAGTGGCTTGTTCCGCTTCACCAGGGAACTGCTAACACACCGCCGCTATTCTGCATCTATGGCATCTTGCTCTACTACACTCTGGCGCGTCATCTGGGTGACCAAACTGTTTACGGAGTCTATCTGCAAGAAGAAGTCGATCTTTTACTCAACGATGAAACTGCGTCACCGCTCAAGAATGTTCCCCAGATTGCCAGCTTGTACTTAGAAAAGATTCGCACCATTCAGCCCGTGGGCCCCTACTTGCTGGCGGGTGAATCCTTTGGAGGAGTTGTCGCTTATGAAATGGCCCAACAGCTACAAGCCCAAGGAGAACAAGTGTCTCTACTCGCTCTATTAGATACGCAAGTGCCCAACAACACCCTGAGACTGCCCTGGTATCAACGATCGTTCCTCCACTTTTCTGAACTATTGAACAAAGGGCCCAGCTATCTCATTCACAAGCTCAAACCTAAGCTCAAGTCTTATCTACCCCAGACGAGCGATCGTCGCTCCCAGTTTCGTTGTCAAGTTGGCAACCACTATGTTCCGCAGCCCTACTCCGGCAAAGTTACCCTATTTAGAGCCATGCAGCGCAGCCCCTTTGAATCAATTACCATCGACCCGACCTTTGGCTGGGATGCGATCGCCCTGGATGGAGTCGAACTGTACGACATTCCCGGCGACCACCTGGGAATCTTGCAAGAACCCAACGTCCAAATTTTGGCAAAAGATTTAAGAACCTGCATTGATCGCACGCAGATTGGCGATCGCAGCCTTCGTCAAACGTGATGCTTGCCAAACTGTCTCATGGTCATCCCCCAGACAAGGACATAATCTGGTAAGACTAATCTCATAAATATCTCAAGACAAAAAATATCGGGACGGCTTTTCTTCACCCCTTACTTCACTAATGCCATCCAGCGTTACAATGCCTGATCAAATCGTCCGCATCAAAAGGTTTTCATCTATCGCCTTGACTTTGACTGTGACACTTGGGGCGGCGGACTGCCTGCCTGCTGATAGTCAGACGGCCCTTCCTCCGGTCACGCCCTACCATCAACTCGGTTCTGCAACTTTAGGGGTCGCCCCATCCGAAAATGCCTACACGCTGGGGCCGGGCGATCTCGTTCGCGTAGATATGTTTGATGCCCCCGATCTAAAATTAGAACCCCGGTACACCGTTTTAGTCGATGGATCGCTCAATTTGCCCTGGGTGGGGACAGTGTTTGTTCAAGGATTGACGCTAGAAGAAGCCGCTAAGGCCCTGTCACAAAGCTATGCCCGATTTATTCGCAAGCCGCTGATTACCCTTAGCTCGATCTCACCGCGACCGCTCAAAATTGCTGTTTTGGGGCAGGTGAATCGTCCCGGTTCCTATATCATCAGCCCGATCGGAAATGAAACCTCGCGATCGAACCTAAGTGAACGATCAACCGTCGATACCGGGAGCCAATGGCCGACTGTGACCAAAGCCATCCAAACTGCTGGAGGCATCACACAACTGGCCAACGTTCGCAAAATTCAGGTGCGCCGTCCTCAAAGAAGCGGCCCTGAGCAAGTCTTTGACATCGACCTCTGGAAATTTTTGCAGGCCGGGGAGCAGCGTGAAGATCTGGCGCTACGCGATGGAGACTCGATTATCATTCCAGAAGCCACCAATCTTGACCCCGCAGAAGCCACCGAAATCGCCACGAGCAACTTTTCCCCCGAAATCATCAAAGTCGGCATTGTTGGAGAAGTCGTCACCCCCGGATCGGTTTCTATTCCCCCCAATACGTCGCTCAATCAGGCAGTCTTGGCAGCAGGAGGATTTAAGAGTGGACGATCGCGCCGCGATGTAGAACTGATTCGCCTCAATCCCAACGGCACCGTTACTCGTCGCAATATCTCCGTCGATTTTTCTCAAAACTTAGATGCCGCCAACAATCCTGCCCTTCGTAACAACGACATTGTGGTGGTCAAGCCCACTGCCCTGGCTAGAACTTCAGACTTTTTAAGTGTTCTATTTAGTCCCATTACCGGAACGCTGGGAGTGCTGAAGCTTTTGGGATTTTGACGCGAGGTTTGGTCAAGAATTTTGGCGAAGAACATTGGCGAAGAAGATTGGTGAAAAACATTGGCAACGACAGTCCGGCTTCGATTCAATTCAACTGCAATAGATGGATAGAGGTCAGCGCATGAAACGAGGAAACACGGCTCAAGCATCCCTGCATCCAGGTGACGAGCCACTAGAATCGCCCGCAGAACTAGATCCTACGCCCGACTTTAAGCGGCTGCAAAAAGGACTCAACCTGCGGCCCTTAATTAGAACCGTTTGGCGGAATGCTTTGCTAGTGTCAGGTCTAGCAGTCACGATCGCCGTTGCCAACACCTTACATTCTTTGAGAACGCCCTACAGCTATTCGGGGGGGTTTCGGCTGCTAGTCGAACCGATTACCAGTGAAGCCAAGATGACTGATCCCTCTGTGCTTTCTCGTGGGGGCGAAGTTTCATCTTTCACAGTGGACTATCCGACGCTGCTGCAAGTTCTGCAAAGCCCTGGAATGTTAGCAAAAGTTGCCAAACGAGTTCACCCCAGCTATGGCGATGTGACCCGTGATTCTCTGTTAGCAGACTTAGCCCTCAAACGATTGGTGATTCAGCGCATCGGCACCAATTTGCTAGACAACACGAAGCTGATCGATGTGAGCTATACGGCGGGCGATGTGGGCAAAGTGCAGGCGGTTTTAGAGGCCTTCTCAAAAGAGTATCTCAACTACAGTTTAGATGCGCGCAAGTCTCGGATTAGCGGCGGGGTTGAGTTTATTGAAGGACAACTTCCCAAACTTTTGCAACGAGTTGAAACCTTGCAGCAACAGCTACAAATTTTACAACAACAGTACAATCTCACCGACCCTAACACCCAAGGGGCAGAGTTAGTCAAACAAGCCCAAGCGATCGAGAACCAGAAACTAGAGGCTCGTCGCGCCATTCAAGAACAACAGATCCTATATGCGGGACTTCAAAAGCAACTGGCACTGTCTCCTAACGAAGCGATCGCTGCCTCAGTCCTCAGCCAAGATCCCCGCTATCAGGAGCTACTAACCCAGCTTAAGAAAGTAGAAAGCGAAATTGCGGTCAAGGGCGTGCGGTTTAGTGAAGAAAGTCCGGTACTCCAGGCGCTAATCGACCAGCAAAAAAATCTAACGGCGCTACTAGGACAAGAAACCTCCCGCATTTTGGGGCAAAGCATTCCATCAGACGTGAATCCCCAGGTTTTGACCTTTCAGAACACAGTGCGGTTGGATTTGATCAAGCAGCTTGCAGACGCAGCCAATCAGATTCAGGTGTTGTCGATTCGCAATCAGGCAATCACCCAAGCCGAAGCCTTAACCGCCAATCAAGTGGGGCAGTTTCCAGCAATTATTCGCCAATACACTGAGATTCAACGACAGCTAGAGATTGCCACCAAAACCCTCAATCAACTGACAATTCAACGCGATACGCTGCGGGTCGATGCCGCCCAAAAAGAAGTGCCCTGGCAACTCGTGTCTGAACCTAAAGTTCCGGTGGATGATAAGGGCAACCCGATCGCCACCGATCGCGGCATCAAAAAGAAACTACCCGTTGGAGTCGTGGCTGGCTTGTTAGTAGGGATTCTCGCTGCTGTGCTGCTGGAGAAGATACGCAACGTGTTCTTTTGTACCGAAGATGTGCAAGATGCCATCAAGCTGCCTGTGTTGTCGGTGATTCCCTACAGCGATCGAGCGACTCTCACACCCAGCGGCAAGCTCGTTGGGCTACTTCCAGAAATAAACGCCTTAATGGAATCGTCCTTATTTCAAGAAGCGTTTAGTGCGTTGTTTGCCAGTCTGCGCTTTTTAGAATCTTCGCGATCGATTCGTTCTCTAGTAGTTGGCTCGGCTGGCCCCGGTGAAGGCAAAACCACGATCGCCCTTCATCTCGCGCAAGTCGCAGCGGCTACAGGTCAAAAAGTTTTGCTAGTCGATGCTGACTTTCGTAATCCTCAACTCCATTCTCGTCTGGGACTGTCTAATCAAACTGGACTGGCCGACATTTTAGACAAAGAACTAGAGCCAATGGCATCCGTACAACCCTCGGCGATCGCAGACAATCTATTTGTCTTGACGGCGGGCAACCTGGGGACTGATTCGCCTCGACAGCTTGCCACCAACCACATGCAGCAATTGGTTGAGCAGTTTCAGTCTGAGTTTGATCTGGTCATTTATGACACGCCACCTCTATTGGGATTGGCAGACACGAGCTTTTTGACGGCCTACACCGATGGACTGCTGCTCGTTGTGGGCATCCGCAAAGCAAAGCGATCGGTGATCATGCAGTCTCTCACTAGTTTGAAAAACTTCCAGTTGCCTGTATTAGGCGTGGTGACAAACCATGTCGAAAAAGTAGGGGGCGCTTCTTACGGCTATCGGCAGACAGATTATCAACCCAGCCAATTGCTCAAGCCGCGACGATTGTTGCCAGCGGGGGCTAAGGGAGGGATGAGGGATGAGGGATGAGGGATGAGGGAGAACTTCGTTCCGCTTCGCGAGAGGGATGAGGGATGAGGGATGAGGGATGAGGGATGAGAGAACTGCGGTTGGTTCGGGTGTTGATTGCTTTGTTGTAGACAGATTAGTCGCCGTTGACCTGAATGTTGTGTCGCTGGAAAAATAAATTGTGCTGATTACTCTGTTGTTGACGGCGATCGCGCTGCTGCTGCTGGTTCCCATTGTTGTGCTGGGGGTTGAATGTTTTGCGGCTCTGTTGCCTCGTTCAAACAGCTTACAAACGCTGCCAACTCGTCCTCAAATCTGTGTTTTGGTACCCGCTCATAATGAAGCGATCGGCATTGCTGCAACGTTAGAAACCTTGTTACCTCAACTGGTAGCGGGCGATCGGCTGATTGTAATTGCTGACAATTGTGACGATCAAACGGCTGAAATCGCCCAATCGTGCGGGGCTGAGGTAACTGAGCGAACGGATGTCGATCAACGCGGGAAAGGCTATGCGCTGGCTCACGGACTTGAATTTATTGCCTCAAATCCCCCTGAAGTTGTGGTTTTAGTCGATGCTGACTGTTGGGTGCAGGGTGGAACGATCGATCAGATTTCACGGCGATCGATGGCGAGTCAGCGACCCGTTCAGGCGCTTTATTTACTTCAACAGTCGAGCCAGCCTCATCCCAAAGAAGCGGTTTCAGCCCTGGCCTTTCTGGTCAAAAATCTGGTGCGTCCTAGAGGACTCGATCGCTTAGGATTCCCTTGTCTGCTAACGGGGACTGGAATGGCTTTTCCGTGGGCGGTGATCAATCAAGCCTCTCTCAACAATGGCAACCTGGTTGAAGATATGCAGTTTGGGCTGGACTTAGCGATTTTGGGCTATCCCCCTCAGTTTTGCCCAGACGGACAGATTACCGGACAACTCCCCCAACAGCAACAAGCCACCCGCAGCCAAAGAACTCGCTGGGAACATGGACATCTACAAACGCTACTAACCCAGGTGCCTCGCCTACTTCAAGAAGCCATTCGCCAAAAACGGGTCGATCTCTTGGCGCTGTCTTTACATTTGAGTGTGCCGCCTTTGTCATTGCTGATTCTGCTGTGGGGAAGTGTGACGGCGATCGCAACTCTAGCTAGTGTTTTAGGAACGTCGTGGTTTCCGGCAAACCTGCTGGCGATCGCAGGACTGTTGATGGTGGGATCAATTCTATCGGCGTGGGTGCGATTTGGGCGAGACCGCTTGCCCATCCAAACCTTACTAGCAGTGCCGCTCTACATTTTGTGGAAAATTCCCGTTTACTTGGCGTTCCTGATTCGTCCTCAAACGCAGTGGGTGCGGACAGAGCGCGATGTCGTTGACCTATTAGAGAAGTAGGGTTTTAGTTCTTCAGTCATACAATAGGCAGGCTGCATGTCTTTTACGATCGCTTATCTCATCAACCAATATCCCAAAGTCAGTCATAGCTTTATTCGGCGCGAAATTGCCGCCGTCGAAGCCTGTGGCGTAAAAGTTGTCCGATTTTCGGTGCGATCTTGTGCGTCCGAGCTAGTCGATGAAGCCGACAAAGCAGAGCTAAAGAAAACTCGCATTATTCTAGATGTGGGGTTAGCAGGTCTGGTTAAAGCATTGGTGCGAGTGGCGTTGACCCATCCTGTGAAGTTTGGACGCGCTTTGAATCTCACCTGTAAGCTAGGCTGGAGATCCGATCGCGGACTGTTGCGCCACTTTGCTTATCTCGCCGAGGCTTGTGTGTTGCTCCGATGGTTTGCCCAGGCAAAAGTCAGCCATGTTCACGCTCACTTTGGCTCTAATTCGACCGCTGTGGCTGCGTTGTCTCAAGCATTGGGCGGCCCGACTTATAGCTTCACGGTTCACGGCCCTGATGAGTTTGATCAAGCTCAAGGACTGGGATTAGCCGAAAAAGTCAAGCAGGCAACGTTTGTGGCGACGGTGAGTTCCTTTAGTCGCAGTCAACTATATCGCTGGTGTGACCCGGCCCAATGGTCAAAAATTCACGTCGTGCGGTGTGGACTCGATCGCGACTTCCTCCATCAGTTGCCAACCACGATTTCAGCAGAGCCTCGTTTAGTCTGTGTCGGGCGACTGTGCGAAGCCAAGGGGCAAATGCTGTTAGTTCAGGCAGTCAGTCAGCTTGTCTCAGAAGGCATTTCGATCAAACTGCTACTGGTCGGAGATGGGGATCAGCGTCCCAAATTAGAAGCCTTGATCACGCAGCTAAAGGTACAAAATCACGTTGAAATTACAGGCTGGACAAGTAGCGCGATCGTGCGTCAACATCTCTTATCGGCGCGAGCAATGGTACTTCCTAGTTTTGCTGAAGGGCTACCCGTGGTAATTATGGAGTCTCTAGCATTAGGACGACCTGTGATCAGTACCTACATTGCGGGCATTCCTGAACTGGTCGAATCAGGGCGGTGTGGTTGGCTTGTCCCCGCCGGATCGGTCGAAGCGTTGACTGCCGCCCTGCAAGAGGTGCTAAAAGCTCCCGTAGACCAGCTACAACAAATGGGACAGGCAGGCTTACAGCGAGTCGCCCAACAGCATGATGTCGCGATCGAAGCCACCAAACTCGTCGCCCTCTTTCAGTCCAGTCTAGAGAAGGCTCCTCTACAGTCGGTCAGTCCATCGGTTCAGCCTTACCCGGAGGGAGCCAGATGAAGGTATCGAATTCGATCTCAAAGCTACGATCGCGCTTTCAAGGACAATCATCGCTCAAAAAAATGGCCTTGCGCGGCGTATTTTGGAGTGTTTCTGTCTATGGATTAAGTACGATCGTGCGCCTGGGAAGCAGTCTAATCATGACGCGGCTGCTCTTTCCCGAACTGTTTGGCTTAATGAATCTAGTGTTTATTTTTATTGTCGGACTGCATCTTTTTTCGGATGTTGGCTCGGCTCCAATCATTATCCGCAGTGAGCGAGGCGATGACCCAGAACTCCTGAACAATGTTTGGACGATCCAAGTGATTCGAGGGGTGCTACTGTGGTTAGGCTGTTTAGTTCTAGCCTGGCCCGCCACTCAGATTTACAACGAACCCAGACTGATTTGGCTACTGCCGATCGTGGGAATTAGCTGCGTCATTGGCGGCTTTCATTCTACGAGTGTTTTTACGCTGACTCGACGCATGGAGTCGGGGCGATGGTCACGATTTGAACTAGAAAATCAGGTTCTTTCGACAGCCATCCTGATTGCCCTTGCCTGGTTTAATCAAAGTATCTGGTCGCTGGTAATCGGCGCACTCCTATCGGAACTGATACAAGTAGTTCGTAGCCATTTTCTAATCCCCAACTACCGCAATCGGCTGGCCTGGGATTGGAAATTAGTTAAAGAAATGTTCTCGTTTGGGCAGTGGATATTGTTGTCTACCATGCTGACCTTTCTCGCGGGACAGGTCGATCGACTGCTATCGGGTCGGCTGCTATCGTGGCAATTTCTGGGCGTTTACGGAGTCGCGCTGGCAATTTCTGATATGCCCCGTAACATTATTGCGGTGGTTTCAGATAAAGTGATTTTTCCGGCTGTTTCTCAGTTGATCGAGCTACCAAGAGAAACGCTGCGCGCTAAATTGTTGCACAATCGCAAACCTGTTCTAGCGGTATTAGCTCTAGGGCTGGCTATTCTGGTTAGTTTTGGCGATGTTCCGATTACTATCATGTACGATAAACGATACAGCGACGCGACCTGGATGTTGCCGTTACTTGCGATCGGCATCTGGCCCAATATCTTGTTTCAGACGCTCTATCCGATTTTGATTGCGATCGGCAAACCTAACTACCAAACCTGGGGCAACTTGTTCAAGCTCATCTTTACAGGGGTTGGCATTCTAGTTGGGTTCTCATTTTTGGGCGTGGCTGGGGTGATTATTGCCGTTGCGCTCAATGATCTGCCGCTGTATGGCGTGATGGCGTTTGGGCTTCAGCGAGAAGGGTTGAGTTGTCTCAAGCAAGACTTGTTAATGACAGGTTTGTTTGTAGGGCTACTGATTGGAATTTTGGCGCTTCGCTACGGGCTGGGCTTTGGGCTACCTATTCAGGGACTGCTGACCTCGTGAACCGATCACAGTAATGGTTAAAGTAACCACTAAAGATGCAAAAATTGGGAAGAAAATGATGACTTGTCATATTTGTGGGAATGCGATCGACAACCAATATCACCTTGTTTCAGAGATGATGTTTGGGCTGAGAGAACAGTTTCAATACCTGGAATGTGGCGCTTGTGGATGTTTACAAATCAGTGAAATTCCCAGCGATCTGGCGCGTTACTATCCCCAAGATTTCTACTCTTTTCAAGCCCTATCAGAGCCAAAAGCACATCCGATAGAAACTTTTTTAAGACGACAGCGAATGCAACTTTTGCTAAAGGGTAACCAGACTTTGGGCATGTTGCTTTCAAAGATCCTGAGAAAAACGTTTGGCATTGAAATTCCTGAGTATTACTATCACGATTGGTTCCAAAGAATCCACTTATCTGCTGATGCAAAAATTCTGGATGTGGGCTGCGGGTCGGGCAATCTGCTCTTAAACATGCAGCTAGAAGGGTTTACAGATTTGACAGGAATCGATCCCTTCATTGACCATGATATTGTTTATCAAAATGGCGTAAAAGTGCTCAAAAAGACGGTTCACGAACTCGAAGGAACCTTTGATTTTGTGATGCTCAACCATTCGTTTGAACATATGCCTCAACCCCTCACCGTCCTAAAAGAGCTTTATCGACTGCTCAAACCCGATCGCTACGCCCTGATCAGAACCCCCGTCGCAGACTCTTTTGCCTGGCGAAAATATCGTGTGAACTGGGTCGCGATCGATGCCCCGCGCCACCTCTACATCCACACTCCAAAAAGTATTCAACAACTAGCAAAGCAGGCGGGTTTTGAGCTAAAGCAACTGTTTTTTGACTCTCACGCCTATCAGTTTTGGGCAAGCGAACAAATTCTCAAAGACATTGCGGTTAGAGAAAGCCAGTCTCACGCCGTCAATCCCAAAGCATCGATCTTCTCTCAACAAGAAATGGCAGAGTTTACGGCTCAGTCTATCTCACTCAATCAAGCAGGTGAAGGAGATGCGGCCGGCTTTTATTTATACAAACCTAACCTAACGTGAATTCGATGAGACTTTCTCACTTCAATCGTAAATTCACGTTAAAAAATAGACTTTGAGGTAATCAAATGAATTCCACACTGATGTTTCGGCTCGACTCAAATTATTTAGAAAGTTTAGTTCTCAGATATCGAGAAGTCTACGCTCAAGCAAGGCCATTTCCTCATGTCGTGATTGACGATTTTTTGCCAACCTCTGTGCTCAACGACGTGCTGAATGAGTTTCCAAAAGTCAGTTCGATCGAGTGGAAAAAGTTTGACAACACAGCCGAAAAAAAGCTGGCATCCACCCACGAACGACAGATGGGAGACATGACCCGTTTTCTGCTTTACCAATTAAATTCATCGACCTTCCTCAATTTTTTAGAACAACTCACAGGCATTGAAGGACTCATTCCTGATCCTCATTTTGTCGGCGGTGGGCTGCACCAGATCGAAAGAGGAGGCTACCTCAAAATGCACGTCGATTTTAATCAATATGAAAGACTGCGCCTCGATCGCCGCCTCAATTTACTAATCTATCTCAACCAAAATTGGCAAGAAGACTACGGCGGACATCTGGAACTTTGGGATCAAAACATGACTCAATGCCAAAAGAAAATTTTGCCGATTTTTAACCGCTGCGTCATCTTCAGCACCACTGATTTTTCTTACCACGGACACCCCGAACCACTAACTTGCCCTGATGGAGAAACTCGCAAGTCGTTGGCGCTCTACTACTACAGCAATGGCAGACCCGCCGCAGAAATTTCGGATGCTCATACAACGATTTTTCGCGATCGTCCCGGTCTAGAGTCGCTGCACTCTCAACCGCCACTCAGTCCCAAAGCGTGGGCCAAAAAGCTAGTTCCCCCGATTTTGATTGACCTAAAAAACGCGCTACGCAAGTAGGATTCATCAATAGGATGCCAAAAGCCCATGTTTGCTTTGATCCCCCTCGTTTTGTTTGGCTGGATACCGATCGTTCTCTTTTTGTTTAAGCATCTGCCGCCTCAGAGAGCTTTGATCATCAGCTTCATTACGGCCTACTTGTTTCTGCCCGTCTATGACTATCTGATTCCAGGACTGCCTTCCTATGGCAAGATGTCAGCAACCTGTTACGCCGTTGTGATTGCGGTACTTTTCTTCGATATCGATCGCTTCAAGTCCTTTCGATTTAGTTTGGTGGATATTCCGATCGCGTTGTGGTGTCTGTGCCATGTTGCCTCCTCGTTGAACAATGGTCTCAGTCTCTATGATGGCTTTCGGGCGGCATCTGAGCGGTTTGCAGTTTGGGGAGTCCCTTACTTTTTTGGGCGGGTCTATCTCAATAGTTTGGTGGGTCTGCGAGCGTTAGCAGTCGGCATTTTTGCAGGTGGGTTGGTCTATGCGCCGCTTTGTCTGTTTGAGTTTAAGATGAGTCCCCAACTCCACAGAAAGCTGTACGGCATTGATGTCAATAGCTATGCATTTGTGCAATCCATCCGCAAGGGAGGCTATCGCCCTTATCTATTTAATGTTCATGGGTTGTCCGTTGCGCTCTGGATGTCAGCCGTCACCATCATTGCGATCTGGCTGTGGCAATCGGGTGCGATCAAGCGCTTTTGGAATATCTCAATGGGGTGGCTAGTGGGGACGTTATTCGGTCTGATGGTTTTGATCCAATCGACGGGGGCGCTGCTTTATGTGTTGCTGTCGATCGCCGTCCTGTCTACTGTCAAGTGGCTGCGTACCTCGATTTTAGTCGTCTTACTGGTTGTGGTGATTCCGTTTTATCTCTACGTGGCGGCGACCGGAAGCTTTAATGGAGATCAAATTACCCAATTCTTTTCGAGTGCTGTCAATCCAGATCGGGCCGACTCCCTACAGTTTAGGCTAAACCAGGAGAAAGCGCTGGTCGTCAAAGCTCGTGAACGGATGATTGTCGGTTGGGCAGGGTGGGGGCGATCGCGCATCGTTGATGAATGGGGACAGGATGCTTCGGTGACGGATAGTTGGTGGGTGATTACCTTTGGTGTCAACGGAGCCTTGGGACTAGCCTGCGGTACAACGGTCGTCTTGTTGCCTGTGTTGATGTTTGTCGGTTATTACCCAGCCAGAACCTGGTTGCACCCCAAAGTTGCGCCATCTGCTGCTATTTCTCTCGTTTTAGTCTTTTATATGGTAGACAACTTAGTGAATGCAATGGCAATGCCTGTATTTGTGTTGGGAATTGGGGGTCTATCTGGTTTGATGGCCCGGCATCTAGAGTCTGACCAGCTTGGCGTTGACGGCATTGATCTATCACTAGCAGAGCGTTTGGTCGTGAAACAGCTTCAGCTATCACCTGCTCAAGAAGAAGTCGATCGGGGGCGATCGCTGTAATTCACATAACCTTCTGCACTGCCCATTTGCACCACCCAATTGGCTATTTCTAATCCAACAGAAAGCCAAATGTTAGACAGCCCTCTGTATTGAGAATGAGTGGTAAAGTTGACATCCTCACCGGGCTAAAGCCAGGGTGACTCCCAAGACTCACGACTTAGGTTTCTGCTTCTTTCCATTACTGGTTTTTCGCAACCGCCCTTTCAACTCATGCTGATCAGGTCTTACGTTCGCTCCACAGACTGCAACGGTGTGTCCCACCGCCAAGATGTTTCGTGCGACGTTGATGTCCCGGTCATGGTGTGTCCCACAGTTCGGGCAGTCCCATTCACGGATATTCAACGGCAACGAATCGAGAATGTGACCGCAGCTTCCACAGCGTTTAGAGCTTGGAAACCATCGGTCAATTTTCACCAAGGTTCGACCATACCACTTGGCTTTGTATTCGAGTTGTCGTACCAACTCCGACCAAGCAGCATCGGCAATTTGCCGCGCCAACTTGGGGGTTTTCACCATGTTTTTGACTGCCAAATCTTCAACTGCAATCGTTTGATTTTCACGAATCAGTTGAGTGGTCAGTTTATGGAGAAAATCTTTGCGAGAGTCCGCAATTCTGACTTGAATCCGCGCTACCTGAATTCTGGCTTTCTCTCGGTTGTTCGAGCCTTTCTGCTTGCGAGAAAGCGCCTTTTGAACTCGTTTGAGTTTCTTTCTCAGTCGCTCAAACGGTTTGGGATTCGCAATCTTGGCTCCGTCGCTCGTCGCAATCAGACTGGTGATTCCGAGATCCAGTCCGACCGATTTTGGAGCGGGTGGAAGGGGCTTGAGGTTGGGATTGTCCACCAACAACGAAACGTGCCATCGTCCACTTGGACTCAAGCGAACGGTGATCGTCGAGGGTTCGCAACCTTGAGGAAGTTGGCGGCTCCAGCGAATCGGCAGGGCATCTTTGCACTTTGCCAAAAACACCTGTCCGTCTTTCCACTTGAACGCAGACTTGGTGAACTCGGCAGAACCACCATTCCGTTTCTTCTTGAAGTTCGGGTACTTTGCTCGTCCGGCAAAGAAGTTGCTGAAGGCTTTTTGCAGATGTCTCAATCCTTGCTGCAATGGCACACAACTCACTTCATTCAAAAACTGGAGGTCGTCTTGCTGTTTCCACCCAGTCAACAAAGCAGAGGTTTGAACATAGTCAACGCTTTCCTGTCGCTCATACCAAGCTTCAGTTCTCGCATTCAAGGCGCGGTTGTACACCAGCCTCACACAGCCCAATGTGCGACGCAGGAGCGACTCCTGTTCGGCAGTGGGATAGAAGCGATAGCGAAAGGCTTGTTCCATGACTCACATTCTCGCTTCGTTTGTGTGAGATTGTCAATCTGCACCGCGTTGAGCGGCTTGTTTGACGCTCCTATCCCTCCCTGCCCTGGAACGGCAGGGTTTCTCGGAGGTTTTCGATGAGAAAGAAAGTTAGGTTTGTTATTTTAGACTTCGAGTTTATTCACTATGACTATTACAAAGACATTCAACTAGCGCTCTCTGAAAAAGGAGTAGACTGCACGACTCAAAAAGTAGCGGGATTTGAGATTACTCGCTGCAATTCAATTAACTTAAAGAACTTAAAGCGGGCATTTAGAAAAGAAGAAAATGAGGTTATAGTATTCATCCCTGACACCACCGAGTTGTATTTGAAAGAGCCGGACTTGAGTATTATGTTCTCTGGTTATCGCTCCTGGTGTGACGCTACTCGCCTAAAAATCATTCCGCACATTTGGACTCCTAACTCAGGCACCGCAGACATAGAAGCTTTACAGTGGAAGCACAAGCCTGCCTTGTCTATCGGATTTATGGGCAACTCTTATGAGCATTCGGGAGGAGCAAAGTTAGCCGCCTACCTCCCCACATTTTTGAAGAAGAAGTTCGTCCAGGGATGGCATCTCAAGTATCTCGAATTTCTACTTAGCCCCAAAGGGATGAGACTGCCTGTTCTCTTCTTTCCCTGCATCGCCAGAATCGAGGCTCTAAGAAACTTAGAAGCGTCGAATCTACCACTAGATATTGTCAGAAAAGGGGCTTTTGTACCCGACCCAAAAGATGCTGAGATTTATAGAAGCCATTTACTCAACAATACTTATGTGCTTTGTCCAAGAGGGGTCGAAAACTATAGCTTCAGATTTTATGAAACACTGTCATGGGGCAGAGTGCCTGTGCTAATCGACACAGATATGATGTTGCCTCCTCACGTCGATTGGGATGAAGTCTGTATTAGAGTTCCTTATAGCAAACTGGATCAACTAGAAACGATAATTCGCGAGGACTATGAAACAACCTCAGAAGCCGCCTTTATCGAAAGGCAATCTAGAAGTCTGGCACTCATAAAGGAGTTGAGAGAGAAAAACTGGCTACATGAGATTACCGAACAAATTTTTGCACTGACCTGAGCGAAAGGAGCACCTAACTAACATGCCTGGTCTAAGTCAACTAAACAAAACACATCTGCTAGTCGTGATCTTGAACTATCGTACTCCCGATTTGACGATCGACTGCCTACGATCCTTACTCCATGAGGTGCAGTCTGTACCTAATACACAAGTTGTTGTTTCAGACAACGATTCTCAAGATGGCTCTGTTGAAAAAATTGGAGCAGCAATTGAGACCGAAGGTTGGGGAGCGTGGGTGTCTCTGATGCCGCTGGATCACAATGGGGGATTTGCGTTTGGCAATAATGCAGTCATCCGCGCTGCCCTCGACTCACCTGATCCGCCTGCCTACTTTTGGTTACTCAATCCAGATACGATCGTGCATCCCGGTGCATTAAAGGCATTGATTGAATTTATCAGCGATCGCTTTGATGTGGGAATTGTGGGTAGTCGTTTGGAAAATCCGGATGGCACCTGTCAACATTCAGCCTTTCGGTTTCCGAGTATTTTTAGTGAGTTAGATTTTGGCCTGAGTTTGGGGCTGGTGTCCAAATTGCTATCCAGGTGGGCGGTCATTCCGCCAATCTCCGAAGCAGTCTGTCAAACGGATTGGCTATCGGGAGCCAGTATGATGGTGCGTCGTGAAGTCTTTGAGACAGGAGGACTGCTGGATGAGCAGTATTTTATGTACTTTGAGGAACTAGATTTTTGTCGCCAAACGCAGCGATCGGGCTGGTCTTGCTGGTATGTGCCCCAGAGTCGAGTCATTCACCTGGTCGGACAAAGCTCTGGTATGAATACAAACACGATCAAACGCCTTCCTCAATACTGGTTTGATTCGAGACGCTACTACTTTCTCAAAAATCATGGCTGGTGGTATGCTGCGATCGCGGATGCTGTCTGGCTAGTTGCCTTTGTTTTACGCAAGTTCAGGCAGTTTCTCCAGGGCAAGCCAGAACAAACCCCACCCAAGCTACTCCAAGATTTTTGGACAAACAGTGTGTTCTTTAAAGGCAAACAAGCCTGAGTCAAGTAAAATTCGCCACTTGAAGCTGTCCGTTTAGACAACTGTCCTCTACTGGGATTGCAAAATGCACCATTGTGATTTAATGAAGCAATGTCCGCTCTATACAAGCACACAGCGGATCGGACAAAGGGCTTTTGACAGAGCAAGTTTAGGAGCGAACGTTACAATGTCCAACGCTTCCAGTCTCTCACCGTCCCCCAGCAACTTTTGAATTAGCGATGGCATCACAAGTTTCTGCTACAGAGCCAGATTGGTTACGCGAAAAATGTAGTGGCTGGTGGGAGCCGAGCCGTCAGTTGATCAAAGCAATCCGAGGCTATCAATATTGGCGGCCGCGCGGTGGAATGATTGGTCGATCGCTGGCTGCTTTGGCAATTCTTCAACATCGATTTTGGAGTGTGGTAACGGGGTCTGACATTCCCTTAAACTGTCAAATTGAAGGCGGATTGCTTTTACCGCATCCCAATGGCGTGGTGATTCATCCGTCGGTGTTGATCGGGCCAAACTGTCTGATTCTTCAGCAGGTGACGATCGTAGGTGGCGTAGAAATTGGCGGACATGTAGACATCGGAGCAGGTGCCAAGATTATTCGGGCGGTCAAAATTGGGGATCATGCTCAGATTGGGGCAAATGCTGTCGTGCTGTATGATGTGCCACCCGGAGCTACTGCCGTCGGCATTCCAGCAAAAATCATTCGGGCTAAAAGTTCTGACCTGCTGCTTGATGCCAAGTAGCTAAAAGAACATCTAGTTCAGCAGATTCATCAATGAATGTTACCAGATTAAAGCTTCCAAAACTAACTGAGTGTAGCCTTAGTAACTTTAGTAGCCACAATAGACACTAGATCAAACCGTTTCGTTGCTTTCTGAGCTTAATTGTTCCAGGTTCACTAACCCTGCCTTTTAGAAAAGTCCAACTGTTGCTGTGATTGCTGATGACTATGACACTGAATAGGACACGACCGATCGAGATTGTCTGCTGTACTCCCTTTTTTGAAGAAAACTGGCGCTGGTTTTCAGAAGAATTCGATCGACAGCAGTTTCGCTGGACATTTTTTAACGATCGTCCCCAGGGAGCGATTGAAACTGCGATTCGTCGCCCTAACTTATCCATGATTCGGGCTTGTTGGCAGGCTGTCGTCTATGTAAAAAAACATCAGGTTCAACTATTAGTCACCCACGATCCGAGAGTTTCTTTTTGGTGTGCCGTCTTTGTGTCGCTGCTCCAGGTCAACACTGATCACATTGCCCATTCTTTTAACTTTCCTGCCCTGCCACGCGGACTTAAGTATCACTGTATGAAGTGGGCGTTTGCTAACATCAGTCAGTTTATGGTTTACTCCACCTTTGAGCAAACGCTTTATCGAGACTATTTTGGGCTGGCGATCGAGCGAATCAAAGTCGTCTTTTTTGGAGCCAGCAAACCTCAATTTCTGTCTGATGAGGGCGATCGAGAGGACTATATTTGTGCCATTGGCGGCAACTCACGGGACTATCCCACGCTGATACAAGCGTTAGAAAAGTTACCCAACATTCCTACAATACTGGTGGTTAGACCCGACAATCTGGAGAAGCTAAAACTGCCTTCTCACGTCAAAGCCTTTGTGAATATCCCTTTTCCTAAAGCAATGTCGATTTTGAAGCATTCACGCTTTATGGTGCTGCCGCTCAAAGGCTCTGAGGTTCCCTGTGGTCATGTGACGCTGGTCGCTGCGATGCACTTAGGAAAGACGTTTATTGTGACAGATTCTCACGGGGTGAGTGACTATGCACAACATGAGGACAATGCAATTTTGTGCGATCCGTTTGATCCCGATGGGTTAGCGGATGCGATCGCAGCCCTCTGGAATGATCCCAAAAAGTGTCAGCGTCTGAGTCAGAATGCGCTGGGCTTTGTCGAAAAGCATTGTTCTGAAGAATCTACTTTGTCCGACTTTCGACAGCTTTTAGCAGAGCGAGGTCTGTATCAACCGACGTGAGACAAAGATTTTAAAAAACGTGCATTCGATGAAGTTTTTTTGCTTCGTTGTTCACGGCTTCTGCCCCCCAAGCTGCCAATTTTGGCGGACTTTCAGAGAGGAATTCTGGTTCAAAGTCCCTCACTCGTGGGGGATTTAGGGGGCGTTCCTGGATCTAAAAGCGAAGCGAAGCGTTCATCGAACTGACGTTAGAGCAAGATTTTCAAATCAAAGTCCCTCACTTGTGGGGGATCTAGGGGGCTGCCCGGATTGACGACCGCAGCGAAAGATTCCGTCGAATTTGCATTAAAAAAATTCTACGACTGCCAACGGACGATCGTCTGCTGGTAGATTTCAATCATGCGATCAATCTTGCGTTCCCAGTCAAAGTGTTGGGCTACTCGCGCTTGTCCGGCTTGTCCCATCTGCGATCGTAGCGTTGGGGACTCAGCCAACTTCAACATCGCATCCGTAAACCCCTTCACCAAAGCCTCTCTAGAAGTTGGATCGATCAAAAATCCGCAGTCTGCATTTACATAGTCCATCGGCCCACCCCAGTTAGTCGCAATCACCGGGAGTCCCATTGCCATTGCTTCTAAGACCACGGCTCCCCCACATTCGAGTAAGCTGGTGAGTACCAATCCATCCGCCGCCTGTAGCCTACTCGCACAGTCTGATTGTGAAAGAAAGCCCGTAAACTTAACGTGATCAGACAGCTTGAGGCTGGCAGATTGGGCTTCTAGTTGTTGCCGCAGTACCCCATCGCCGATGATTTCTAAAATCGCTCCCGTCTGAGCCGCAACAGGCTGAAAAGCGTCTAACAACAAATCGACCGCTTTCCAATCGACCAGACGACCAATATAGACAAACTGAACGCAGCCGTAGGGATCTTTGGGCTGGGGAGTGGACGATCGCCACACAGACAAATCCACTCCATTTTCTACCAGTTCGATTACCGTTCCACGAATCCCGGCTGGAAGTGCTTGTTTTGTACGCTGATTGGCAACCAGGAGCGTCTCTGCCTTCAGTTTGCCAGGTAAAAGGTGATTGCACCCATTGGAGACTGATCGCCCCAGTGAGACGGCCCGTTCTACCCAGTGACTTTGGCGCGATCGAAAAGCAGGCGGATACTCCATTCCTCCATTCATCGGCCCGATGACGACAGGCGCTCCGATCGCAAACATGAGCGATGGCTGCTTGGGAGATACGGGAATCGGCTCGTGAACGACATCGATCTGGTGTTCTCGCACTAATTGACACACGATTCGATGCTGAATCATTTGGGTATACAGGTGCATCAAAAGTCCTGTCGTTGCGCCTGCTATCTGCCCTGGCAACAGTTTTCCTAGCTGATAGAGCGATCGATGTACCCAGGTATCCGCGACGAAGTGCATGTGATCAACCGCCTCGGGAAGCAACGTTTGCAGTTCAGCTTGAGTCCGGGAATGAGCAACTAGCCAGGTGTCGATATTGCGCGATCGCAGCAGACGAAAGTAGTGTAGAGGCAAAAAGGCTTCCCCTCCAAACTTGGCAGAGGCATGTTCAGCAACAATCACAACTTTCATAAACGTTTTTTAATACAGCTTTTCCAGGTCAACTTCTTTGGGACAAGCTCAAAGCACCGAACATTAGACTTTCTGCACGAATCATAGATGCCCTCCGAAGGCTCTTGCGAAGCTAACATTAATCGCCAGGGTATTTTGATTCAAACACGTCATTCCTGCCTGTACTCAATGAGCTTTGTTGGAGCGCCCAACCATCGACTTCCCAAAAACTTGATTGCGCCCCCGGCCTGTGCAAACTTGCCCAACACACAGAAACTAGCATAGAGCAGGGCATGTCTACTACAGACATTCTTCTGACGCTGATGGACAAAAATTCGACTAAATAACACTAGGTAACCTATCAGCAGAAGTAGGCTGAAACCTTGAGTCATCCCAACCATCCCAAGGGCAACTATCGGTAAGCCCAACCCCCAAAAAACAATACTTTGAGTTTCGCGTAGCCAGTGTCGATCGGGAGTCTGCCCATGTAGCCAGGCCCCTTCTGCATAAGCATAGCCCGATCGCAGAGTTCGCTTCCACCATTGTCTGAGATGGATCATTTGAGCATCGTGCAGGGTCATTTCGGCATCCAGTCGCCAAATCTGCCACCCCGCTTGACGCAATCGAACACAAAGCTCTGGTTCTTCTCCCGCAATCAACGTCGGATTAAAGCCCGCCACTTGTTGAAATGCCTGTACTCGCATCATCGCAATCCCGCCGCATTCTTTTACCTCGCCAACGGGCGTATCCCACTCCATGTCACACAGTCGGTTATAGATTGATAAGTCTGGAAAGCGCTCCCGCACTCGACCACAGACGATCGCTGCTTGATGATTAGTAGACAATTCTGTTTGGGCCAGTTCTAGCCAGCCTTCAACCATTTCACAGTCGCCATCGACAAATTGCACAACCTCGATCGTCGGAGCAATCACCAACAAATGCTCAAATCCTGCGTTTCTAGCGCGCGCTGCCGTAAAGGGAATCGAAAGATCCAAGTTGACAACCGCAACTCCGAGCGATCGGGCCAGTTCTACACTGCCATCGGTTGATCCCGAATCGACATAGACAATCCAAGCTGCCTTACCAATTGCCGACAATAAGCATTGGTGTAATCGCTGACCTTCATTGCGCCCGATCGCAACTAATCCAATTTGATTCAAAATGAGTACCTAAAGGTAGAAAGTCCGTCTCAGGCTAGTTCTGACTTATCAACCAGGCTGACAATTCTAACTAGAAACCTGTGTGATTAATGACTTTGCTTGATGCGGTTATTCATCATTCAACTAAGCAGAAGTCGCCCAACTCACTGCCTCAAATAACATCGGTAATGGTAACAAAACAGCTTGCCGACCACTTATCGCACTGACTTTACCATCCTTCTAAAAGTGTTTTTGCTCGATCGCCTCCCACACAATAATTAGCAAACTTAATAATTAGCAAACTTAATTTTCCAGTGTTTTTACTGTTAAATCATGATAGAAAGAAAATAGCAATAGGACAGCTTTGGTCTTTTTCAAGTCCTTACAGGGGTGCACTGGGTCAAAAACTCTGATCTTCTCAAAAAGGCACTCAACTCAAGTTTATTTCTTGGTGAAGATTATATGAAGCAGTGAGTTCTCTCTGTAATTTCCTGGATACTGATGATGGTGCAGTCGCTAAAACAAGTGAAAGCGATCGTTCTTTGAACACTTGTTCACGTTGTGAATACTACAGAGTTTGTAGAGACTTTGGACTCTAGCCTTTGGACAGAGAAGCAGGTTTAGTTTCTTGTCTAATGTTCTGTGTCTGGTGTCTCTTGTCCGAAAAATCCAGCTATTTACCAGAGATCTGTTCTTCTAACCTCAATTTCAACCTCAGAGTAGATTGTTTTAGCAACTCCGATCTACAGCTTTGAGGCGGATTTTAAATGGTTATTCTCAAGAAAAATGTTAGCGGAGTGTTCATAACTATCCTCCATTTAGAAAAGTTAGGTATGTTCAATCCTGAGTTTGGTTCTCTGACTGATTTGAGTTCGGTTAATGTGCATAGCAATCGAGTAGCCGCCCTACAATCATCGCTATTAGAAAATGGGATCAGCGCCTCCAGTGATCCAGCGATCGCGCCGCCCTCTACTGGAAAGGGACTATTAGGCCAATATTACGACAACAAATTCAACAGTCTCAAACTAACCCGCCTTGATGCAGCAATCGACTTTAACTGGGGAGGCGGCTCGCCTGATTCTACTGTTCCGATCGATCAGTTCTCAGTGCGCTGGACTGGAAAAATACAGCCTGCCTACTCCGAAACTTACACCTTCTACACGCTCTCAGATGATGGGGTCAGACTATGGATTAATGGGCAACAAATTATTAACAATTGGACAGATCACTCCCCGATTGAGGACAGCAACGCTATCACTCTGATCGCTGGTCAAAAGTACGACATCAAGCTTGAATACTACGAGGGCACTGGGGGAGCCGTCTCCAAACTAAGCTGGTCTAGCCCCAATCAGCCCAAAGAAATCATTCCGCAAGCTCGCCTCTATGAGCCAGATTTGACCCTGCCCACCGCCGACCTAACTGCACCAGATGTCTTCAACAGTGGCGGGACGAGCTACCGCTTTACGGTCACCTACAAAGACACTCAAGCTATCAAACTCGCCACAATTGATCGTCAAGACATTCTAGTGAGTGGGCCCAATCGCTTTAGTCAACCTGCACAGTTAGTCAGTGTTAGCGGCGGGGGCGGTCTGGTGACAGCGACCTACAGCATTGACGTTCCGGGGGGTGCGTGGGATGCGATCGACACAGGCAGTTACACCGTTGTACTTCAAGCAAATCAGGTCAGCGATACAGATAACAACTTCATCCCAACAGGGACTTTGGGCACTTTTCGGGTCGATCTGGCTCCGCCCACAGCGACGTTTAGGGGGACGACTGCGATCGCGGGTGGAACTGATTATCGTTTTACCATTGTCTACAGTGATGACACAGCCGTTTCTCGCAGAACGATCGACAATCCCAACATCGTGATTAGCGGCCCCAATAACTTTCGTCAGATTGCACAGTTTAATAGCGTCAACAGCGATCGAGATGGTCGCTCGCTCACTGTCCTTTATGGCACCAACGCACCAGGCGGCATTTGGGATTCAGCCGATACGGGCACTTACACCATCACCCTACAGCCCAATCAGGTCAGCGATGCTAATAGCAATTTTATGCCTACTGAAGTGTTAGGCAGCTTTCAGATTGATTTGACTCCACCGACAGCAACCTTAAGCGCGACACCTATCACTGAGGGAAGTAGCCGCTATACCTTCAGTGTCTTGTATGGAGACGAAACAGGTGTGAGCCGATCGACGATCGACAATCAAGATGTTCTCGTCAATGGCCCTAAGAACTTTAGTCAACTAGCAAAGTTAGTTAGCACCACGCTCGAACCAAGTCGCCCCCTGATCGCAACCTACAGCATTGATGCCCCCGATGGTGTCTGGAAATCAACCGATGCTGGCACTTACTCCCTCGCACTTCAAGCAAACCAGATTAGCGATCTCAATAGCAACTTCACCTCCGCTGGTGTTTTGGGCACGCTCCAAGTCGATTTTGTGGCACCAACGGCCCAACTAGCGGTCTTAACTCCTGTAGTTAGAGGCAGTAACCGCTACCGTTTTGAGGTGACTTATCAAGATGATGTTGCCGTGGGACGATCGACGATCGACAATCAAGATATTCTCGTCAACGGCCCCAAAAACTTCAGTCAACTGGCGAAATTAGTCAGTGTTAAAGGTGATGGAGATCGTACGGTTCTGGCTACTTATGAAATCGAAGCGACTGGTGCCTGGGATTCAGCCGACACGGGAGACTATAGAATCACGCTACAAGCCAATCAGGTCAGCGATTTGGGCGGCAATTTTGCACCCACGAGCTTTCTGAATATACTGCGGGTCAGCTTGCCGGGTGATGATTTCAACGGAGACGGTAAAGCCGATGTGCTGTGGTACAACCCTGACACCCGCAATGTAGAACTGTGGCTAATCAATGGAGTAGAACCGCCAGGAACTAAGATAGTTGGCAACAATAACTCCACAATTGAGCAAATTGGCGACTTTAATGGGGATGGTAAAAGCGACCTGGTGTGGCGCAAAAAAACAGGCGAAGTTGAGGTTTGGTTTTTTGATGGGTTTAGTTCGATCAAGAAAGTAATGCTGCCCTATCTGGTGCCTGCTGATTGGAGTTCGACGATCGGTGACTTGAATGGAGACGGCAAAAGCGACCTCTTCTGGCGCAAAGATACGGG
>NZ_JBJPHS010000047.1:40306-53559 GCF_052939495.1 Phormidesmis sp. 146-12
TGGCGCAAAGATACGGGTGAAGTGGGCATCTGGCTAATGGAGGGCGCAAACCTGTCGAATGTGACGATTCTGCCTTTTCTGATTTCATCCAATTTCAGCGCGATCGTCAGTGATTTTAATGGAGACATCAAGACCGATGTTTTATGGTACAACTCGCTCACTCGTGAGGTTAGACTGTGGCTCATAGACGACACTCAGATTGTCAACACTGCCAGCTACACTCGGATGATGGACTCAGCGATCGCTAACCTGACAGCCTTTGACTAAACCTACCTCCAACGGAACGATAGCCATGAATGTTTTACCGACTTCTATCGCAGATGTCCTGATTTTGGAGCCTCAGATATTTCAAGACGATCGCGGCTTCTTTTTAGAGAGCTACAACGAAAAGGCACTCGCCGAAAAAGCAGGTATCTACGATCGCTTTGTTCAGGACAATCACTCTAGCTCCAAACAACATGTTCTGCGCGGATTGCACTATCAGATCCAGCAGCCCCAAGGCAAGTTAGTCCGAGCGATCGCAGGCACAATTCTAGATGTCGCCGTCGATTTGAGAAAACAATCTCCCACCTTTGGGCAATCAGCTAGTTGTGTTCTCAGTGCCGAAAATAAACGTCAGTTTTGGGTGCCAAAAGGCTTTGCCCACGGCTTTTTAGTGCTGTCAGATCGGGCAGAAGTGATGTACAAAACAACCGACTACTACGCCCCCCAACATGAACGGTGCATTCTGTGGAATGATCCCGATTTAGCGATCGAGTGGTCACTCTCCATCGATCCGATTCTCTCAGCCAAAGATCAGGCCGGACAGTCTTTTGCAACTGCTGAACTCTTTATCTAAAACGCACAAACGCACAAGTATGAAGCGCATTCTATTGACAGGTAGCGACGGACAGGTTGGGCAAGACCTTCAGAAAAGTTTGAAGGGAACGATCGCCGTCACCCGCAACACTCTCGACTTAACCCAGCCCGACCAGATTCGGCAAATGGTTGAGCAGGTCAAGCCTGATTTAATTGTGAATGCGGCCGCTTATACCGCCGTCGATCGCGCTGAAACAGAACCCGAATTAGCCTATGCGGTGAATGCGATCGCGCCGGGCATTCTATCTGAAATGGCTCAAAAGGTTGGGGCAGATTTGATTCATCTCTCGACGGACTATGTGTTTGATGGCACGCAGAGTACGCCCTACACCGAACAAGATCTTCCCAATCCAATCAGCGTTTATGGACGGTCTAAACTAGCCGGAGAGCAAGCCATTCAGCAATCCTGGTGCTCAACTCACACAAGCTATCTGATTATCAGAACCGCCTGGGTTTATGGCGCTCATGGCAAAAGCAATTTCGTGAAAACCATGCTGAGACTTGGAGCCGATCGCGACCAAATTCGAGTTGTCACTGACCAGATCGGCACCCCTACTTGGAGCCACCATCTCGCTCAAGCGATCGCTAATCTAATTCCCAAACTCAAGGACAATTCAGGCATCTATCACTTTACTAATCAAGGAATCGCAAGCTGGTACGACTTTGCAACCGCCATTTTTGAAGAAGCCACAGCCCTCGGATTTCCGCTGAAGGTGCAGTCGGTTGTCCCGATTACGACGGCTGAGTATCCTACGCCAGCACAGCGTCCCGCCTATTCTCTACTTTCTAGCGACAAACTTTCTGCCCTACTGAAGACTGATCCTCTAGCGTGGAGACCCGCACTCAGACAAATGTTGATCGAACTCAAAACCACTGCCGTTTTACAGGTAACTCAATGAAGGCACTCATCCTCTCAGGAGGCAAGGGCACCCGTCTGCGACCTCTCACCTACACAGGCGCAAAGCAACTCGTCCCGGTCGCCAACAAACCTATTCTCTGGTATGGCATCGAAGGCATCGTCGCCGCAGGCATTACCGAAATCGGCATTATTATCAGTCCCGAAACGGGCGAAGAAGTCCAGTCTAAAACTGGGAACGGCGATCGCTTTGGAGCCAACATCACCTACATTTTGCAGGAACACCCTGCGGGTCTAGCTCACGCTGTTAAAATCGCTCAACCATTTTTAGAAGATGCGCCGTTTGTCATGTATCTAGGCGACAACTTGATCCAGGGCGGTTTGTCCGACTTCCTTAACAGCTTTAAGGCTCAGACTTTGGATGCTTTGATTCTCTTGAGGGAGGTTGCCAATCCGAGTGCATTTGGGGTGGCGACAGTTGATGAACAAGGTCGAGTCCTTCAGCTAGTTGAAAAGCCAAAAGTCCCTTCGTCCAATCTGGCACTGGTGGGAATCTACTTCTTTTCGCCTGCGGTTCATCAAGCGATCGCTCAGATTCAACCGTCTGAACGGGGGGAACTAGAAATCACCGATGCCATCCAATGTTTAATCGACCAACAAAAGCGCGTCGAAGCGTCGGAGCTAGAAGGCTGGTGGCTGGACACCGGAAAAAAAGACGATCTGCTGGCTGCCAATCAAACCATTCTCGATAGCTGTCTCACCTCTGACATCGTGGGAGACGTAGACGCTAAAAGTCAAATTATTGGTAGAGTCCAGATTGGCAAAGGCTCGCAAATTACCAACTGTACAATTCGCGGGCCCGTCGCGATCGGTGCCCACTGCCACATTGAGAATTGCTTTATTGGCCCTTATAGCAGCATTGCCGATCGCGTGACCCTGATTGACACTGACCTGGAACACAGTGTGATCTTAGAAGGCGCAAAAATCAACGGCGTTCATCATCGGATTGTCGATAGTGTGATTGGGCAGCGAGCGAATCTAACCGTAGCGCCCCAACGCCCCAAGGCACTGCGCTTTTTGATCGGAGACGACTGTCAAATCGAGTTGGTTTAATGATGAATCTCAACGCTACTGCTCGTCGCATCTTGATCACTGGAGGAGCCGGATTTATTGGCTCAAATTTTGTCCGTCACTGGTGTGCGGCTCATCCTCACGATCGCATGGTCGTCCTCGATGCGCTCACCTATGCTGGCAATCGGCAAAACTTAGCCGGACTCGAAGCATCACTGCGATTTGTACAAGGCGATATTTGCGATCGCTTCCTCATCGACACCCTTTTACAAGAAGAAGCCATTGATACGATCGCTCATTTTGCCGCAGAGTCCCATGTCGATCGCTCGATTCTCAAGCCTGATGCCTTTATTCAAACCAATATTGTCGGCACGTTTACGCTATTAGAGGCGTTCTATCAAGCTTGGAAAGCTAACCAGCAGCCAGATTATCGCTTTCTCCACGTCTCAACTGATGAAGTGTATGGCAGCCTTGGGTCTGACGATCCTGCCTTTACAGAAACGACTCCGTTTGCCCCCAACAGTCCCTATTCTGCATCCAAAGCGGGGAGTGATCATCTAGTTCGAGCCTATTACCACACCTATGGGTTGCCAACGCTGATCACCAATTGCTCTAACAACTACGGCCCCTACCACTTCCCAGAAAAGCTGATTCCCTTGATGTGCATCAACATTCTCATGGGCAAGCCGCTCCCCGTTTATGGAGATGGACAAAACATTCGAGATTGGTTGTATGTGGGCGATCACTGTCGGGCGATCGAGACCGTCATCGAGCGAGGTCAACCGGGCGAAACCTACAACATCGGCGGCAACAACGAAGTGAAAAACATCGACCTCGTTCATATGCTGTGCGATCTGATGGAAGAACTTGCCCCTGATCTACCTGTGCGTCCTCATCAGTTAATCACCTTTGTCAAAGACCGACCAGGACACGATCGCCGCTATGCCATTGATGCCACCAAGATCAAAACGCAACTCGGCTGGACTCCTAACGAAACGATCGCGAGTGGTTTGCGACACACCGTTCAGTGGTATTTAGATCACCCTGACTGGTGGCAGCCTCTCCTCTCCCCAGACTATCAGACCTACTATCAACAGGTTTACGCGACTCATGGCTCCTCTTGAGAACGATCGCTCAATATTTCGAGGATGCGACGATTTTCGGTTTGCAGTCCCCTCACTTCTGATTGCATTTCATCAATTCGAGTCAGGACGGATTCAAATAATGTCTCAGTTCTCTCCATATATTGCTGCTGAGTTTGAGCTAGGCGATCGACAGCTTGCATTGTGGTTCTAAGTTGTTGGCTGTTGTCGTAGACTACATCAATGAGGCGATTGAGGGAGACTTTGACATCAAGCATGTCCCCTTCTAGAGAGGCGGTACGATTGGTGAGATCATTAGGTTGGGCGGGTGTGTCGGTCATGATGTGAGGGGTTGATTGATGTTTTCTGGTGCACACCAGCTTTTCACGCCTGAATTGGCGGAGCTAAGATTCTGAGCAATGTAGAAATTATGGCAAAAAGTGGATGACCTGGGACTCGAACCCAGAACCAGCGGATTAAGAGTCCGTGAGACTATTTGTTGGAAGCCTTGCTGAGTAAGGATTACAAAAAAAACTTAAAAAATTGACTAAAAATTGACTAAAAACAGCGTTTGGTTACCCAACAAAAAGAATTTTAAAGGAAAATTCACTTCTGATAATGCCTCACTCCTAATTGCCTTTCGCAAAAGGCATACTTGGTAAGGAATCTCACTAAGTATTCATGAACATCACCAACGCAGATTTACCCGCTTTCTCGACCGTAGAAGAAATTGCAGTGTGGGCGATCTACACGCTCCAACAACACAACAAGGGGCTAAAAATTGTTGAGACAGAGTTAGGTGCTGAGTTTTTCGCAAACACAGGCATTTTCACCACACCGTCAGGAGAGGATCGCTTGTTGCTCCGTGCAACTGTGCCACTCAAACCAAACTGGATTTTGGACGCGGCTCCAAGAATCTGGAAACGTGTAGATTCGCAGTCAAACGTGGCGATTCAGGCTGGCTACAAAACGAACAGCTAAAACCATGAGCACCCCTGAAATCGAAGCCAAGATCCGGCGAATGACGATCGAGCGCAATCTAGAAATGCAGCGCTTGATGAATGAACAGAACGCAAAAACACAGCTTTCTCCAGATCAGCTAAAGAGGGTGACATCTGAAATGAAAGCTGTGCGGGCAAAGGCTCAAGCGTTAATCGACGAACGCAACGCCGCGTATAATCGGTTTTTGCAAAACGCTGCTTTAGAGAACGCAGAACTCAACAGGCGGCGATTAGCAATGGCGGGATATGACATCACAAAAAATTACACAAAGGATCAGATTCCCAGGCCGGGCGGCAATGCGCCTCTAAGAAACGTTATCTTCGCTGACCCTCCAACCAATGCTGCGAATAGCCCAAATAGAGCAAGTCCAACTACGCCTCAAGCGCCTATAAATCCTACGAATGGAGGATCACTAGCGCGTCCAACCACCGAGCCGTATCCCTCCACGAGAGAGCTTATGAGAATAAGCGATCCACGCAACGCCAAAGTTCCGCAATATCCACGGACTACTACCGAAGTCGCTAAAGTGACAAGTAAAGCGTTGGCAAAAAACCCGGCAAGTCCAACGCCCAAAGGGGTTCAGTTTGCTGGGGGTGGATCGTACAGTGGCGTGGTTGGTGCATTGGGCAATTCAGTTTTTCAGCAGGCTATCTTTGCTAAGGCTAGCGCTGGTGACGCTGGAAGGGCTGAACTCAAACAGCAATGGATCGATGCTGGACTTAATCCAAGGGACTTTAAGACGGTTGGACTGGACAATCCCGAACTGCCTAGAGCTTTGGCTGAAAGGTTGGAGAGAGCAAAGCTGGATCGCTATGTTGAAAGCGAGCAAGCCAAGCCAGAAGTCCGCCGCAAACTCTATGACCAATTGATGGCAAATCAGGCGGCTGCAAAAGGCAGCGGTGAATCTGGGGGCGGTTACCAGGGACGAACGAACTCAGGCAGTCCCACGGCGGGAACACGTCCCTATCTCCCTGCTTACACGCCTCCCATCCCAGATGCCAGCTTTCCGAGTGGATTTGTACCAGTCACCCAAAAGGACTATCCACCCTTCCAGGATCTGCATCCTGGAGGTACGAACCCCGCAAACGACTTCAAGTCCCCCGCCCCAGAGGATTTCGTCACGCCGTACAACGATCCGACCGCCCCTCGCACTCAAATTTGGTTAGGCAATGGCAATCTACCAGATGGGTTTGCCCCGGCTCCTCCGGCTCCTCCCACGGTTCAGCCTGGTCAGGTCGTCGGAAAAAGATACAACGTCGTTCTTCAAGGACGAAGTTCATCCATCACCTACATAGATCAGGTCGATGGCAGCAGGTATACACAGCAGCAAGATGCGGGAGTCGCTCTGATTGGGGTTCTTCCTGGCAAAATTGGAGGAGTCAGGATCGTTGCGGGGGCTACATCTCCCGAAGGGCTAACCGTTCCGCAAACGGGCTATGAATTCTTGATCGATTATGGAATCGGCACAGCCAATCCGGGGACAGCCAGCGGCGGGATATTGAGCGGGGACACTGGCAGTGTTAGCGCGGGCGGACTGTCTATGAGTCCTGAAAATCCCAACGATCCTGATCCGGTCTCGCCTGGCGCGGCTCCGTTGCCTCCTCTGATTCCAACAGACCCTGAAACAGGACGGCCAAACCTACCAGAGATTGACCTCAAACCAGCGATCGACGCTCCCACGTCCCCGGCAAAAGCTCCCACGCCATCACCGCTCAATTCACCCAGTGGAAAGCCTGCACCAACCGCTAGACCTGACTCAACACCCACCCTAAACCCTGGAATCTTGCCCGGAATTTTACCGTTTCTCCCTCCGCTGTTCCAAAATCCTCTCGCACCCAAATCGCCATCTAGTCCTCTCGCTAATCCGACCCTACCGATCGGCAATCCAGCGATGCAGCCGTCTACAGGGAACCCAACGAAAACACTTGATCTACCGGGCACAGGCGTAACGATTAACGGAAAGCCTGTTCAAAACGGAGACACGCCGATCAAGCAAATTTCGCCCCCTCAAAACGTCAAATCACCTTTAACCACGGGCACGGGAGTCACGATCAACGGACAGCCCGTTAACCCGCTTGTGGATGTCACCAAACCGAATGGCACGATCGACCCTCAAAAAGCGCAACAGCAACAGGGACAAAAGCAGCCTCAACCGGAAACCACGCCCCCTAGAAGTACCTGCGCTGATCCTTGCATCCAGGGATTGCAGGATGGCATGTCAAGTGGGAACGACCTGCTACAGAAGATTGCTAACACGGTTGGTGTGACTGCGTTCCCAGTTCAGGCGCAACTGTTGACAGATACAGGCGCAACAGGGATGAAACCCTATCAGAACCTTGCAGAGTTAGCCCTTTGGAATACCAAAAATCTAGACGCGGTAACAGGGCTGTTTCCACTAGAAATCCCGATCGTGGATGCTGACGGGAAAGAGTCAAACGTCAAAATTGAGTCAGTAAGCCACGCCTTTTACGAACTTTTCAGCCTGTTGAAACTCGTTGCTGAGGATGCTGACGCGACGGTGAACATTGCGAGTCGGGCCGTCATTGAGGCGATCCAGAGCAAAATTTCCGCGCGCCAGGCTGGTGAGTATGCCAAGGGCAACGCTAAATTTTTGGGTTATTTGGGTCAAGGTCAGGTGAGAGAAATCAAACTCACCGTGACTCCGGCGGCCGCAGGTCCCGACAACAAACTGCAAAACCAGGAAATCAAAGAGTTTCTAGAACCCTCAACGCAGTCCTACGTCGGTTGGGAGTGCGTTGAAAAAGTGTCTTTGCTCCCGATCGTGCAGCGCACTTTAGAGGATGGGGAAATCGCACGATCCGCGCTCTACCACCCGTTCAAGGAGGGCAAAAAGCCAGAGCAATCAACCATTCCCGGCACGTCAATCAAGTACGACAGACGGCACATCAAAGCACAAGAGAAAGCCTGGGAACAGTTTAAGGAAGACTTGAAAAAAGAAGGCAAAATTATCAACGATAAACAGGGTCAAAAGGATGTCAAACCTTAGTTTCACGACCTCTGGACTGCGATCCAGAACTACCCACGCGGCGATCGTTGCCAGGCATGCAGCCGGGAAAGTTGTGCAAAAAGGCAAGGGGATTCTCGCCAAAATTGCCAAAATCGGGGGCTTCCTGTTTTCCAAGGTCGTCAGCTACTTTAATTTGTCGTTTGACAGGCTTTGGGACGTACTAGTAGATGCGTACTTTGAACTGAAGACATTCGACTGGAATGCAACAGACAAGGAGTTAGAAAAGACGATTGAGCAAAACAATCAAGCGATCGTCACGGCGGCCGCTACCGGATTAGGCGAGGCGTTGGGCTGGGGCACCGTCCGGCTGGCTAATCACTTCATTGGGCGATTCTTACCTGGCAAAAAAGGGAAGCAGCTACAGGCGATCGAAGGAATGAAAGTGCCCGTCGTTTCCGCTCGCATTGGGCTGGCTCTGGCAGAAGAAAGCAATGAAGAGATGAAATTTGCCTTTCGACGCTTTATGCAGGTTGGCTCTAAAGCGTTAGCCAGTAATGCGTTTATCAACATGGTGTTGACCTCACGCCGGAACGAATGGTTTGGGATGTCCAAGATCACCGAACCCAAACCGAACGGATCGATCGCTAGCAAAATTGAGCAGAAAATTGAGCAGTTGCCTAAATTTTGGCAGAAGCCTGTAGAGGCATTTATCGACGGGTTTGAGGATGCGATCGTAGAAGCTGGCTATGTGGTGACAATGACGATCGACGATCACATCGCGGCTCAGAGATTTGCATCCAGGGACGTTCAAGCCAGACGCACCATTGAAATCCAACCTCACAAAGACAGTGAGGAGAAAATCACCTTCACAGGCACTCAGCAAGAAGTGATCGACTCAATCAGAACGGTGATGCCAGTCCATCAAATCATTGAGGACAAAGACATTGGGCAGTTTATGGGAGAAAGCCCGAATGAAGTCATTACTGCTAAACCTCAATTGAGATGCTTGAACCTGATTTTTTACGGCAAACCCTCACCTCCGTACTGGAAGGGTCGGACGCGGCTTTGTCAGAATTCAACAATTTCCGTCCCTGATGCCAAGACAGGGATTAGCGCAAACGATATCAAAGCGGCGTTGAAAAGCTACACGTACGGAGACTGGTATGTGCATTGCAAGATGGACTCCGGACGACAGATGCAGGGTTGGTTTAGCTCTCACAACGAAGGAATTCAGACTCTAACTGCACTGAGCAGGCTGTCAACTAGCGACATTGTTGTAGAGTCGTTTCGCTGGAGTAACGGAAAAGACGGGGGCAAGAAGTCGGAGAAGATGTATCCGAGCTATGCCTCAATCATCTATCCACGTCGAAAAAACGGCAAAAATACAGGGCCATTGGGCAGACCTGTAAGAATTCCAATTTGGGGAGACACCCCTAGCGCAAGAAAACCGCTGCAATAAAAAATACCTCCGGGGCTAGGGTACGAGGCGAGGAACTACTGATACGGGTAGCAATTAATCGGGCTAAATTTTATTTGATGAAGCCACCAATCGCAGTGACCTTCTTCGTCTAACTACTCTTTCTCTTACAAACACAATGGCAATCGTTTCTACAAATCTTCCTGCTTTGATGCTTGAGTTGGCTGAACAGGCCACCACCAAAGAAGCCACTTTGAACCCCGTCCAAGAACGTCTGGCTGTGACCTACGACCGCGAAGGCAGAACGGTCTCGATTACCGCTTCCTTCCCTGCTACCTTTGCGGTCGTCGCTGGCAAGCTGCAACTGACGGCTACTAACTACACGGCTGATCCGTCCCTTGACCTGGTTGGCTCTCCGATCGCTGCAAGTGGTGCGACCAACTATGCATCTGCTCTGATGGTCACCGCCATTGAACTGAGCAATGCCGAGAACGCAATCCAAGCCGCAGGTGGAACTCTGCCTACTGGTGCAGGGACTTTGTTCACCTTTACTTCAAATGGCGATATTTTCAGCTTCACGGCGGATATGCCTATCGCGGCAAGTCAAAACGCTCAAGGTCAGACCGTTCTGTCCGCTGTTGACTACTTGGATTAATTATTGGAGGAATTTATTTAGGAGGGTAAAACAATGCCTGTTAAAGAAGGCTCAACCGCAGGCTCCGGAAAACGGAGAAATCCTGGAGTACGCAAAGCGGTCTATTTTGGCAAACTGACCAAAAAGATTAAAGGCAAGACAGAGACGCGCGACTACGTGATCTATGCATCTGAGCAGGCGATCGAAGCGCTCAATCTCACACTGGCGACTCCGGAGCAACAGACTCGTGTCTCTGGCGACCGCAACACGGACATCAGCGGCTCTCGCTATGGCAAGCACATCTCCGTTCTTGATCCAGTCGGCAAGAAAACCGAAGGCGGCGCCAAGTCGGTTACTCGCTATCAGATAGTGGTTCCATCGTCTGCCAACTTGAAAGAGATTCGCGAGTTCCTCAAGGGCACCAAAGCGAAGAACTTCAAAATCATCGGCGGTCGCTCTCGTTCCGTATAACCGTTTGTTGATATGGCGTTGCAGAATTCATGGCGATCGGCTGGCTCAATCATTTTCACCAAGCCCAAGTCTGACCCACCGATCGGGCTGGTGGCGACTCTCAGTAGTCGGGTGATCAAGGTCAAAACCACGTCATCAACTCGCAACGCCTGGAGACGAGCCGGATATATGCAGCAACTTGTCGATCGGGCAGAGGTGAGCAATCGTATGGTTCCGTTGAACCAGGAAACAATTTTTGAGCTTTCACCTCTGACTGATAAGTATTTGCTGGCATTTACGGCGGTTCCTTGGCTCCCTGACTTGACTATCCGTGTGTGGGAGTACACTGGTACTCTGGATTACATTCCTGACCTGGTTTCACCAGAAAGTACCGTTAACGACGGAATTGTAGAGGACTGATGCCCATCACGCATAGAACTTATACCCGTCCGGCGCGGGTGCCCAGAGCAGATGAGTTGGTGATTGGTCAACTCTCTATCAACGCAGCAGACGGGAAACTTTTCATCAAGCTGACCGATGGCCGTGTGATTTGCGTTGGGCAAAATACGGCTCAGCTAGCATCTACGCCTGATGGTTTGTCAGCCATATTGGATGAGTTGACAATCTCTCTAGGTGAAAAAGCTCCAACCGTCCATGTTCACCAATTGTCTGACGTGACTGGTTTGCAGTCTGTTTTGGACTCACTTTCACTTTCAATTACCGAGGCTTTAACCATGTTCAATAATTTTTCAGCGACCCCAATCACCCAGTCCCAGCCGATATCCGTGCAAGTTGACGTAACCCCTAGTCTGATCGTGGAAGAGTCCGCGCCGGGGGTTAGAAAAGGTTTGACCATATGGAATGGTCAGACGGCACCAATTCTTATCGATTTCGATCGTGACCCAGAATCGTCGAACTTTGCTGGCAAAATCGAGCCGGGCGGATCGTTCACCTTGGAAGGTGGACAGAATGGTGCACCTTCGTTCTCGATTCGTGCGGTCTCAGTTGCGCCCTCAAGTGGTGGTCGCGTGATGATTAGAGTGTTGTCTTAGTGCCTCGGACATGTGATCGGGGGCATTCGTAGGATTTTTCGGTGCCCCACCATCACAAAGCCAGCCGTTAGCGGCTCCCGTGGAGGAAATGCGGCTCTATTGAGTGTCTTGACTGCGCTCAAAAATCTTGGACTGATCACCGACTCAACCACGGCTTAACTATGGCAATCACTCTCTTTACAGATCGCCCGATCACCATGTCTGAAGAGCGACGCACCTGGTGCTGTTCGATTCTGTCGCCCCTGGGTGAAGAACCCAGAACGGAGGTTTGGCGGGAACGGGTTAGAAAACTCTCCACCGGAGAAACGACGACCTATCAGGACTCAAGCCCGATCGTCATTCGTCCAGGCGAGATGTCGGCTCTAGCTGAGTTTGCTGAAATTCCTCCCGAAGTCTTTCAACTCATTCCAGATCGGGCTACGTTGGCCCGCTATCTTTTGATGTTGCCCCTATTGGTTGGTTTGGCTTGCGACGCGGCTGACAGGAGAAATAGAGCGTCATGAGTGAGTGGCTTAAACTGACAGTCCTGGAAGTGGGTAGCTCATGGGTCTGGACTCCTGTCCTTCCTGGAGAATGGTTTTTGTTTGAGATATCGGGCGATGTTGAGATTGAGGTTGCTCAAGGCGATGGGCGATGGCTCATTGGAGACGCGATCGTGCTGGATAATCGCTCTCAGTCTCTCTGTTTGCCGTGCCCTCCCGTGATTGAGGAGAGCGATCGACGGCTGGCTTTTCGCACAGGTGAAGGCGTTCGATTTCAGGCTGGGTGGACGGTTACGGTTTTTTCATCCAGTCAGCCACCGCCTACCAGTGAGTCCGACCCGGCGATCGTCAATCTGCTGCAAAGTCTGCAAACTGGACAACAGGCAATTAGTCAGCGATTGGAACAGCCCATCACCGCACAGGTTGACCCGGCGCTGGATGCCAAAATTCAAACCTTGCTGGCTGGACAGGCTGAACTTCTAGATCAGTTTCCGGTGACGGTGCAGAGTGACCCGACGATCGTCTCTGCCCTGCAAACTCTGCTGACTGGACAACAGGCGATCGGCTTGCGACTGGAACAGCCCATCACCGCACAGGTTGACCCGGCGCTGGATGCCAAGATTCAAACCTTGCTGGCTGGACAGGCTGAACTTCTAGATCAGTTTCCGGTGACAGTGCAGAGTGACCCGGCAATCACTGAAGGGATTCAGGCGATTTTGCAGCGATTAACCCCGGTATCGGTTACCGCTTTAACGCCTGTCTCTCAATCATTTACCGTCTCTCAATCATCTATCTATGGCAATTTATCGTTTCTAACAGGGACGTTTGCCAATATGACGGATGCCAATCCGGGGACAGGAGCTGCGACGAACGCCGGATCTATCGAGTGGATTCAGGCAACGTTTGAGTCGGCGATCGATTGTGCAGGGATTCAGGTTGGAGGGGGAGGTTTGCCAAACTGGGGCGGCGTTGCAGCCTACCTCAACGGGAAACAATTGCAATACAGCCTTAACGGAACTGACTGGATCGTACTTTCTGACATCGCTAGAGTGACGGACAGCGGCTCCACTCAATTCGTGATTTCTGCCTTCCCACGGGTGACAGCGCGTTTCTTCCGAGTCGTCGGAAATAGCTGGCTTTCAACGACTGAGTTTAGATTTTTTAATTAGGAGCGTTGGTCTGTGAAAATCACACGCAGCCTGAAACAGCGCTTGTCTTTTGTGGCGTTTCAGGTGGTGACGGGGCAGTTAAATGATTTGGGGGCGCTGGCTGACGCGCTGGAGGCGATCGCTTCGGAGGCAAGACAGCAAAATGGACACTAAGATCACGTGAGTTCGACGGAGGATAGAAGCGCAAAAGGAAAGCTGAGACTACCGTTGAA
>NZ_JBJPHS010000048.1:0-53410 GCF_052939495.1 Phormidesmis sp. 146-12
TACCAAGACTATTCCAATGCGGATCTGACCGTTTTTCTAATCATGCAACAAAGCCCTTATCATTTCTAGCTTTTTGCACCAGTAAATAATGGGTTATCTTGCCATCCGGGATAACCGCATCTTCTGGAATCTTCACCCTGAAATCTCTCCCTCCCTACTTAAACCAATTGCAAGACGAAAGGTAAAGCGTTATGGACATAACACCCCACTGACAACTTGCCAACTCCGCCAACCAGCACTATTTGGTAGCTATGATTAGAGTTTCTCTAAAACAACCACAACCCAACAACACCCAAGTCCAGTAACCCCACCAGCACCAATTCCACCACCACTAGCAACCCCACCACCACCAGCAGTAATTAGTTTGATTTGCCAGCCAGCAGCCAAAAAATCTCCTAAATGCTCTTCTACAACACCGTGGCTTTCACTGGGTGATTCCTTCCCACGTCGATAACCTTCTCGATCGAGATAAATTGTGACCAGCTTCTGCATGGAAAATCACCTTGTTTCTTTCAGCCACCACCTTAACAGGCTAATACTATTTAACCTGTTTCAACGGGCTTTGCACTCCTAGCTTCAACCTCTGGTCACACATGAAACTGCAATGGAGCGAGAATATTCATCAAAATAGTCTTAAAGAAATGAAAGATTCAGAAACAGCTTCATCCCTCATCCCTTTTTCCATCCCTAGATCCGCCGATCGCCCAGTGCCATTCGAGCCGCTACCGTTTTGCGATGTCCATTGCCATTCTGAATAGTTGGCGCATTCAGGACTTCTAGATTCAATCGATAGCCCACATTGCGAACCGTTTGAATCAGATCAGGCTGACGGGGATCAATCTCAACTTTTTTGCGAAGCGAGAGAATATGGGTGTCAACCGTTCGGGGATTGTCGATCGCATCCGGCCAGGCCCGTTGCAATAATTCTGGACGACTCAGCGGATTTCCTCCGGCCTGCGCCAAAACATAAAGCAAACTAAACTCCTGGGGCGTTAGCTCAATCAACTCACCCTTAAAGCGCACCCGCCGATGCACCAGATCGATCTTCAAATCGCCATAATCGAGATGGGCCGGAGGGGCCGCCACGCGACTTCGACGAGTCAACGCCTCCACCCTAGCAAGAAATTCCTGCATCCCAAACGGCTTTTTGAGATAGTCATCTGCACCCGCTCGCAACCCTTCTACAATGTCAGACTCCGTAGCCCGCGCTGAAAGCATTAGCACGATCGCCTGTTGCTGCCTGAGCCATCGACAAAACTCAATCCCGTCACCATCTGGTAACTCTGAATCAAGAATCACAAGATTGGGTTGTCGGCTGATAAAGACCTCTCGCGCTTGATGCAGGTCTGCCGACTGATGTACTTGATGTCCCGCCTGCTGTAGGTGCCAACCGAGTAGCGATCGCAGATGCGGGTTCCCTTCGATAATTTGGATATTTACGGCTCCCACGGGGGCTTAATCCTCAGACTGCTTGCTCTTCAGAGTATCAAAGCACTTGTCATGGATTTGTAACGACTGCTACCCAGACTTTCATAGACTTTAATAATCGGTGATCGCGGCTAGAAATTTCAATCCCTATCCAATAGATCCTCACAAAGGCAGGGAGCAGAGACCCCCTTAATGTTAAGATTAAACAATCTTTAGTTAACCAACTTAGACCTCTATCAGGCCTTTTAGACTCTATTCATTGGTTCGAGAATTATTTACGCTCTAGCACTTAACTATGCTGCAAGACACGCAAACGATTCGTTACTACCAGAGACTATCTGACAGTTTGGTAGAGTTGTGGAATCGAGGCTATCGGTTTGACGACCTCCGACTGTTTTTAGATGGTTATCTCTCAGCGCTCAGGCACAGCAATACGCTTGAGCCAATTCAGATCAATCGTTTAGAAGAAGAAATTACTCGATTCATATACGATCGCTCTAATTTTGACAATACTCAGACTCAGCCAGACTATCGATAAATAAAAGGGGTGCGTCGATCGACACACCCTTTCTTTTTGAGTCACGCTTTTTGAGGCGCAGATTGCTTCGGGGTTTAGGAAGCCAGGGCCACCTCGACCATCTGTTGGAGTTCGCCTTTCTGATATAGCTCGATCAAGATGTCAGATCCGCCCACAAACTCTCCATTCACGTAAACCTGGGGAATGGTCGGCCAGCTTGAGTATTCTTTGATGCCCTGGCGGATTTCGGGATCATCTAACACATCCACGGTTTCGTAAGGGACACCCAGCGTGTTGAGAATTTGCACCACATTGTTAGAAAAACCGCACTGGGGCATGAGCTTGTTACCCTTCATAAACACCATGATTTTGTTTTGCTTGACGAGCGTATCAATGCGATCGTGAGTAGCTTGAGTCATGTTCTCTCCTGAGAATGGGTGGATAGTCGGTAAATCAGAAGTTTAGAATTTTAGACCTTTTGCCCGGCGGCTGACCACTCTTCTGGGGTAAAGGTATTTAAGGCTAGGGCGTGAATGGCTTCGCTGGCCATGGCTTGATTGACAGCACCGTAGACTAATTGATGCTGCTGGACACGCCGTTTGCCCTCAAACAGAGACGAAACGACCGTAACCTGGTAATGGTCTCCACCGCCTGTCAGATCTTGCACCTGCACCTGAGCATCCGGCAAACCAGACTTGATCATTGCTTCAACCTGATCGGGGCTAATCATCCAGTCTCCTTTGGGTACTGCAACGCGATTCTTTTAGTCTAACTGTTTGGGGTGCTTCCTTTGGTGAATCAGACGTTAACGATCGCTCACCACCCGCTTGATAAAGTCTCGAATCACATTCAAATTTTCTGGCTGGTCAAACTCAGCTTCTACATGGTTGTGTCCGGCATTGGGGATCAGCAGCAGTTGTTTCGCCTGGGGAGCGGCATCGTAAAGGGTTTGCGCCATTGAGACGGGAACGAGCGCATCAGCCGTGCCGTGAATGAAGAGCGTGGGCATTTTGAGCCGTCGTACCTTGCCAAGCGAGTCAAATCTTTGGGTGAGAATCTGAGCGATCGGAAGCAGCCGAAATTTCCAATCCTGGGCAGCCATTTGTTGCATTGAGGTGAAGGTGCTGGAGACGATCAATCCTGCGAGGTTTGGAGTTTGGCTGGCGAGCTGGATGGCGATCGCACCTCCGAGCGAATGACCGTACACGACAATTTTTTTAGGAGAAATTCGCCGTTCTCGGACAAGGTAATCCCAGGCGACTTGAGCATCTTGATAAACCGTTGTCTCCGAGGGAAAGCTGCCCTGACTGCGCCCATAGCCCCGATAGTCAATCAATAAAACCGACAAGCCCAATTCATAAAAGCGTTTAGCCTTGACTTCGACTGTGATATTGCCGCCGTTGCCGTGTAGATAGAGCAGCGTGGCGAGAGGGCGATCGTGTCCAATCCACCAGCCATGAATGCGCTCGACGTTGCCATTTCCCACGGTGACAGGTAGCCAGACTTCTTGATAAGGCAAATTGAGGGCGGCTAGATTTTTGTAATCGCGATCGGAAGGAGCAAAGATGAGACGACTCTGTGCAAAGAATAAAACGAGGCAAATGGTCAGATAAGCGATCGCCAAAAACTTGCCAAGATGCAACATTTTGTGGAGATTGAACAACGGTCTGTATTCCTCGCCTGAGAATTACTCAATTTAACAATAGGCGAGTTTGATGAAGTTTTTTCGCTTTGGTGATTGGTGCCTCTGCCCCCACCCCCAAACTTTTGGATAAGATCTTTGGTTCATAGTTTCGTCACTGATGGGGAATTTGTGGAACAGTCCGACTCTGTAACTAACGCAAAAACTTTCGTGGAATTCACGCGATTTCACTCAACTCATTCAAGGGCATCAAAACTATGAACCTCATGAATCGTTTCATTCATCACAGAGTAAATCGTCGAAGCGCACTGCTACTGATGCGATCGGCGGCCACTGCTCTCCTCGTGGGCTGTTTACCTAGAAAAATCAGCGCTGCCTCATCCCAAACGACACCCGGCTGTGTTGTGCGCCCTCAGCAAACCGAAGGCCCATATTTTGTTGACGAAAAGCTGAATCGATCGGACATTCGCTCAGATTCTAAAACTGGTTTGGTCAGAGCGGGAGTTCCCCTTCGCTTAAACTTGCGCGTGACTCAGGTGAACGATCAGCTTTGTACCCCAGTCAAAGGCGCGATCGTCGATATTTGGCACTGTGATGCTTCGGGCATTTATTCAGATGTGGCTGATCCTCGTTTCGATACAAAAGGACAAAACTTTTTGCGAGGCTATCAAACCACCGATGCAAGTGGAAACGTTCAATTTTTGACGATTTATCCAGGGTGGTATCCAGGTCGAACGGTACATATTCACTTCAAAATTCGCACCGCTTCTGAGCAGAGCCACGAATTCACGTCACAACTGTACTTTGATGATGCGATTAGCGATCGAGTTTATGCCCAGGAACCTTATGCCAAAAAGGGAGCGCGATCGGTCAGAAACGATCGAGATGGCATCTTTCAGCAAGGGGGAACTCAACTCCTGCTATCGCTTTCTCCGATCGATCAAGGCTATGCGGCAACCTTCGAGCTTGGGCTGCAAAAAACCTCATAGCCTTGGGGCATTCATCTAACGAATACGTTTTTGCCACTCTGCGATCGCCTTCTGAGCCTCTGCATACACCTGGGGACGCTCTTTAGGAACCAATTGTGCCGCCGCGATCGCTTGTCTAAAAGATCTCTCAGCCGCCCGTTTTCTAGCAATCTCTAGAATGTCTCGACTCCAACGATCGATATCCTGTTGGGCTTGATCGTAAAGCGGATCGCCCGGAGGAATGCGCTGGGCCCGCTCGATCGCTTTGTTGGCATCCGAGGCTAAGGTGGGCTTGATCAGCGATCGGGCTTCATTCAACAGCGCTTGAGAATTTTGAGGCTGAGAGGGCGGTGCGGTAGTCGGCTTGGCAGTCGGAGAGGCGATCGCTTTTGCAGGCGTGACGGCAACAGGTTTTGGCTTGGTCGTCGGCTTGGTCGTTGGCTTAGGAGATTGGCCACCGGGAGTAGTCAGTTGAGTAGATTTGGGCGTAACGGATGGAGAAGGATTGTTTGCGGTCTGCTGCCCTGTAAACGTTTGCCAATTGCGAAACAGCACCCCCAACAACAACAGCAGCAAAACCGCCCCACCCCCAAAGAGAATTCGCTCCCAAAACATCTGATCTGGGGCAGGCTCAGCAGGAATCGATCTCTTCGAGTTACCCGCAAGGGGTCGCTGCTCGGTCGGCAGTTGGGGCGAATCGATCGCCAGATTAGGTTCAGCGTCCGAAAAGACTGGCTCCTCTAGTTCGAGATCGGGGACTGGGGGCGCTGGCAATTCGTCTGGCAGATCGTCAAACGGGTCGCGGTAGGCATTGATCGGCGCAGCGGGTTCTAAATTGGGTTCTAAATTGGGTTCTAAATTGGGTTCTAAATTGGGATTGGTAGAAGCCACGTCATCGTCGGGCAGCGGCGGCACAAAAAAATCAGCTTCGAGATCAAACGGATTGCTCTCAACATCATTCCAGGCTTCCATTTCTGCCCAATCGACAGGGGTCGTGACTTGATAAAGCTGATCAGGTGAACTGACCGCCAGAACGGGATCTTGAGGGGGACGATCGTGATGATCACACAATTCGGGCAGCCGCTCTTTGAGAAAATCCTCTAGATTAGCCAGGGTTGAACATTGATGCGATCGCAGCGCTTCGAGCAGTGCCGCTGTAAATAAGCCGTGTCCCAATGTCGATGACTCGTGAGAAAACTGTTCTGGCTGAGACGAGAAAACAGTCGGAATCCGAGACCCATTGGCCAATTCTGTCGTCTGAATGCCAAATTTTTCGCCCGACACGGCCGCCTGACTGCGATTGACATCCAGCAAAACTAGAATGCGATCGGTGGGCAAATTTTTCAAACTGTCGTAGAGCGATCGCAACGGAATTCCCGTCTCAGACACATTCACCGGATCGGCTTCGATCGGCATCAAATAATCCTGACCCTGCCAGCAAACCCCATAGCCACTAAAGAAAACCCACAACCAATCATCGGGCTGCACCAGATCTTTTTTGAGATAGTCTAGCCAGCCTTGCAGATTGCCCCGACTCGGATAGGTCGATCGGTTGAGCACTTCGGGCGAAGTATCGGTAAACAAAAGACAGCGATCGGGCAAAAACCCTGCCTCGCTAACCAAACACTCGCACAACTCCTGTGCATCCTGTTGGGCAAACTGTAAAGGCTGAAGAAACTGATAGTGGTCGATCCCAACTGCAACTGCCCAGTGATTGGTCATTACAGACACCTCAAACGAATTAGCAAATCTCACGTTTAGAACGCCGTGCAAACATAATAAGAAAAATCTGCTTTCCTGGAACTAATATTTTGGCAAGCGTGGGGAAGTTTGAAGTTTGAGTGTTGAATTTTGAGTTAAAAGTAAAAAGTTCTCAGACCAAGAATTCAAAAATCCCAAGCTTTAAAGTCTCAATCCCTACTCACCCCTTTAGAGGAGTCACTGAAATGATTGTCGATCGCCTGCTTCAGTTCCAATTTCGGCGCATTTTTTCGCTCGGCACCTCTGCAACCGGGCTGGCGATCTTGCTGGGGGGCGGCGGACTGTGGATGATCAACGCTGCGATCGTTCCGCAACAGGTTCGAGCCTATGAGACACGGGTGGATGTGGGACTCGATCGCTTACCCAATGAAGCCTACCAAACTTTGGTGCAGCGAGCCGAGCAGGTCGCCAGAGCAGCGGCCCAGAGGAGCTTCGATCGCGATATTCTCATCAGTCAGGTTTCTGTGATTGTCATTGGGCGCAATCAGGGGGCAGAGGCTCCGATTTTGACGCTGGATGTCAGCCGAGTTGAGTGGAAAAACCGCCCCGATACGCGACGTTGGGCGACTTATTACAGAACGGCTCCAGCGTTGTTAGGGTTTGATGGCTCCACGCCAACGGTCTTTAGTCCTCCAGCCCAACCTGTCCCTGCACCAGTGACCGCCCCCGTCACCCCACCTGTTCAGGCTGTCCCAAGCACTCCTCAATCTCCGGTGCCGCCGGGGGTCACACCTCCAACCCAACGAGTAACGCCCCCCGCACAGACGACGGACGAGAATGGGAATACGGATGAGGTGGAGCAGCCGGAGGATGAAGAGCAGTAAAGCCGGAGGATGAGGAGCAGTAAGAGGGATGGAGGATGAGGGAGAACTTCGATGATCTGTTCCCCCTTTGGGGGTAATCCGCTTCGCGAGAGGGATGAGGGATGAGGGAGGATTAGACAAGAGTTCTGAAGCGCTTGTGTGTCGATGATGCTGGCGATCGATTCGTGGGCATCAAGATTTAACAGTTCTCTAACAATCTTCCTTGACTCTCTAGTCTACTGGAGACCTAACAATAGGAGTCAGCAGATTGGTTTTCTCCAGATTACTTTTCTCCACATTACTTTTCTCTACATTGCTGAAGCTTAAATCCTCATGACTCTTCAACTGACTGTTCCCAATATGGCCTGTTCTGCGTGTGTTACGACGATTACTGAGGCGATCGCTCATATTGATGCTACTGCGACCGTCGAAGCTGACCCCAGAACCAAACAGGTCAAAGTCGAAACTCAACAGCCTGAAACAGCGATTAAAGCGGCGATCGTAGCAGCAGGCTACACCGTTACTCCGTAGTTCCATTTCAACCTAAAACTGAATCTGAGCAAACTCATGGAAACCATTACACTCAAGCTGCAAGGGATGAGTTGTGCTGCTTGTGCCAGCCAGATCGAATCGGCCATTCGAGTGGTTTCGGGGGTCAGCGTCGCGACGGTTAACTTTGGAATTGAGCAGGCGATCGTCACCTATGATCCTCAAAAAACCGATATAGAAAGCATTCAAAAATCTGTCAGCGAGGCGGGCTATTCTGCGTTTCCGCAACGGGACGAGGTTGGCGAAGACGAGTCCGAACAAGCCAATCGTCAGGCAGTTTCTCGACAGCTAAAGCGACAAATTTTAGTGGCAGGCAGTCTCAGTACGATCGTGGTGATTGGCTCGATTCCCATGATGACGGGGGTGCAGGTGCCCTTCATTCCGATGTGGCTGCACAATGCTTGGGTACAGCTTGTCTTGACCGCCCCGGTGCAATTTTGGTGTGGGAGCGCTTTTTTTGTCAATGCCTGGAAAGCCTTTAAACGACACACCGCTACAATGGATACGCTGGTGGCGATCGGAACGGGGGCCGCTTATCTCTATTCACTGTTTGCCACGCTGTTTCCTGGCTTCTTCGTCACACAGGGATTGCAGCCAGAAGTCTACTACGAAGCGGCTGCGGTGATCATTGCGCTGATTTTGCTGGGTCGGTTTTTAGAACATCGCGCCAGAGGAAAGACCTCGGATGCCATTCGTCAATTGATGGGACTGCAAGCGCGGGACGCTCGAATCATCCGTAACGGTCAGGAAATGCAGGTTCCGATTCAGGCGGTTCAGATTGGCGATATCGTCGTGGTGCGTCCGGGTGAAAAGATTCCGGTGGATGGGCAGATCGTAGAAGGGGCTTCGAGCCTGGATGAGTCGATGCTCACAGGCGAAAGTATGCCTGTCAAAAAGCAAGCTGGAGACGACGTGATCGGGGCGACCATTAATCAGACTGGGAGCTTTAAGTTTCGGGCGACTCGCGTGGGCAAAGACACGATGTTGGCTCAGATTGTCAAACTTGTGCAGCAAGCTCAAGGGTCAAAAGCGCCGATTCAACGATTAGCCGATCGTGTCACTCGTTGGTTTGTGCCCGTTGTCATTGCCATTGCGATCGCCACGTTCATTCTCTGGTTTGTCGCCTTCGGAAACTTGACGCTGGCTTTGATTACAACGGTTGGCGTGCTGATTATCGCCTGTCCTTGTGCTTTGGGATTGGCGACACCGACTTCGATCATGGTGGGCACGGGCAAAGGAGCCGAAAACGGAATTTTGATCAAGGGTGCCGAGAGTCTCGAACTGGCGCATAAAATCCAAATGATCGTGCTAGATAAAACCGGAACGCTAACGCAAGGAAGACCGACCGTTACAGACTTTATAACCGTGAAGGGAAGTACGGGCGAACTCAGGCTTCTACAACTCGCGGCCTCAATCGAACATCAGTCAGAACATCCTTTAGCGGCAGCCGTCGTTCGGTATGCTCAGTCTCAAGAGGTGGAATTGAACCAGGTAGAAAATTTTGCAGCGATCACGGGCAGTGGCGTTGAGGGAAGGGTCACAACGCTTTTGGTACAGATTGGAACCCAGCGCTGGATGGAAGAACTCGGCATTGAATCTCAACTGTTGCAGTCTCAAAAAGCGCAGTTAGAAGCGGCTGGCAAAACGGCGGTCTGGATTGCAGTCGAGGGCAAAATTGAGGGACTGTTGGGAATTGCCGATGCGCTCAAACCGTCTTCAAAACAGGTCGTCCGATCGCTCAAAAAACTTGGCTTAGAGGTGATCATGCTGACCGGAGACAATCGTCAAACCGCCGAAACGATCGCCCACGAAGTCGGGATTACGCGAGTGATTGCGGAAGTGCGCCCTGGTCAAAAAGCCGATCAAATTGCCGCCTTACAGTCAGCGGGAAAAATCGTCGCAATGGTGGGGGATGGCATCAATGACGCTCCAGCACTCGCCCAGGCACAAGTCGGCATTGCGATCGGAACCGGAACCGATATTGCTATCGCGGCGAGTGATATTACGTTGATCTCTGGTGATCTCCAGGGCATTGTCACGGCCATTCAACTGAGTCGCGCCACCATGAGAAATATTCGTCAAAACCTCTTTTTTGCCTTTGTTTATAACATTGCTGGCATTCCGATCGCAGCGGGTGTTTTATTCCCATTCTTTGGATGGTTGCTCAGTCCAATGATTGCGGGAGGGGCGATGGCGTTGAGTTCTGTTTCGGTGGTCACGAATGCGCTGCGTTTGCGAAACTTTCGGGTGAGGGAGGAGGGAGGAGGGAGGAGGAAGGAGGAAGGAGGAAGGAGGGATGAAAAAATATACTAATCGGATCTGTATGTCAGCATCGTTTTTAATATGAATTTGATGAAAGGCTTCGCTGCAATTCTTGTCTTTAAGTCTCCCAAAATTGGCAGCTTGGGGGACAGAAGGACAGCACAACGAAGCGAAGAAACTTCATCAAATTCACGCCCTTTTTGATAGCAGGAAACTATTTAGTATGAGCAGACGTAACGTTTTAGGATGTTTAGCAGGCTTGATGATGCTTTCTACTTCAGCAGCCAGGGCACAGATGCCACAGATGCCAATGGATTCGTCGAGTCAGTTTAAGCGGATCGAACAACCGATCGCTCTCAAAGCAGGAGTCATTGTGGGAGGCGTGGCGCTCATTGGACTGGAGCTTTGGTGGTTTTTGAGTAAGCCAGCTAATCGCTAATTATCTCCCAAGGTTTGACGAATGGGAATCTTGATCATAAATTCTGTCCCGTTGTCGGGAGATGAAATGCACTGTAATGAGCCTTTATGCTTCTCGGTGATGATCTGATAGCTGATAGACAATCCTAGCCCGGTGCCTTTGCCGATCGGCTTGGTCGTAAAAAATGGATCAAAAACTCGCTGTTTGGCGCTCTGTGACATTCCACAGCCGTTGTCAGCAATCCAAATGGTGACATCAGAGCAATCGATTTCTGTACGAATACGAATTACTCGCCAATCTCGATTGCCTTCGTTGAGCGCGTCGATCGCATTACTGAGAATATTCATAAACACTTGATTAAGCTGTCCCGCGTAGCATTCCACTAGCGGCAACTCTCCGTAGTCTCTGATGATTTGGATCGCAGAATAATTGGGTTGTTTTTTAAGTTGATTTTGCAGAATCATCAGCGTGCTGTCGATCCCTTCGTGAATGTTGACTGCTTTCATGTCAGATTCATCCATCCGAGAAAAAGTTCGCAGTGACAAGACGATCTCTTGAATGCGTTCTGCCCCCAGTTTCATCGAGGCCATTAGCTTGGGTAAGTCTGCCATAAGAAAATCGAGGTCGATCGCGTCTACTTCATGAGCAATCGCAGGGATTGGATCGGGATAGTGGGATTGATAAAGCGCAATCAGTCGCATCAGATCCTGAGTGTATTCATCTGCATGGTTAACATTGCCGTAAATAAAGCTAACAGGATTGTTAATTTCGTGAGCAACCCCAGCCACAAGCTGCCCCAGGCTTGACATTTTTTCGGTCTGGACGAGTTGGGCCTGAGCCTGTTTCAGGTCTTGCAACGTTTGTTCTAGCTGCTGGGTTTGCTGTCTTAGCTGAGATTCAGACTGACGAAGCGCGTCTTCTGCCTGTTGGCGTTGTTCTTCACCGCGCACGCGATCGGTAATATCGGTTGCAATGCCACAAATTCCATAGATCTGATTGTCATCATTGAGCAGAGGCACCTTGACTACAACGCTGGTATGAAGTCCATCAGCATGGGGAACCGTCTCCTCAATCTGAAACAGGTTGCCGCCTTCCATCACTTGTCGATCGTTGTCCCGCAGCGTTTTGGCAACGGAGTGAGGAAAGATATCATAGTCGGTTTTGCCATTGAGCCGTTTGCGATCGCAGTTAAATAGCGTTTCAAATTGACGATTGATTAATAGATAGGTGCCATCGGTGTGCAAATACTCTTTAACAAAAATGCAGGCACTGGTGTTGTCAATAATGCTTTGCAGAAGTTGTTGACTGTTTTGAAGTTGAGTCTCTGCTTTGGTGCGATCGCCGATTTCTGCCTGGAGTTGAGCAATTACCTGCTGCAATTCGACGGTGCGTTTTATAACGCTGGCTTCTAGTTTCTCATTGGCTTGCTGAAGGGTAATTTCTGCTTGTTGCCGACTGCTGACATCCACCACAAGCGAAGCGGCTCCGATCACTTGCCCAGCCGCATCAATGAGTGGAGTGTTGTACCATTCACAGGCGATCGTAGTTCCTTGTTTAGTAAGATTCTCATGGGTGCTGCGGTTGCCACCTTTTTGTGTGAGAAGCTGTTGCCAGTGATCAACGTGAGGTTTTGCCGTCTCAGTTAACAAAAATTCTGCGGTTTGCCCGATCGCTTCGTCACTGCTGTAGCCAAAAATCATCGCCGCCGCCAGATTCCACGCCACCACTTCAAACTGGGTGTTCCATTCAATCACACCGATCGGACTTTGTTGAATCAATAGAGCAAGCTTTTGTTGCGATCGTTGAAGTTCTGCTTCGGCTTGTTTGCGCTGGCTGATATCGTGCGCGACGACATAAAACAAGTGTTGTTCAGAAACGGCCGTTGCCGCCCAGGAGAGCCATTTATAGGAACCATCTCGACAGCGACAGCGGTTTTCAAACGAGACTGTCTCAATCCCTTGAGTGATTTTTTCCGCTTCTGCCAGCGTTGCAGCGCGATCGTCGGGATGCACAAATTCGATAAAAGGCGTTGACTGCAATTCCTCTAATGTGAAGCCCAAAGTCTTTTGCCAAGCTGGATTGAGTTGTTTCAGATATCCATCAAATCCGGCAATGCAGAGCAAGTCGATCGATAGCTGAAAGAATTGCTCTTTGGCGGCATCTGTCAATTTCTGAGTAGTCATGGGGCAGATCTAGAGAGAGCAAAAAGTTGAAAACGGGTGACTTGGGCTTAGCATAGATTCGAGACAAGGAGTTGCTGTGATGGTTTCTGAGTCAGAACACTTGCTCTAAAGTCGCTCAGAATGGGGAGTTAGAAAGCAAAAGTGCTGAATCGCGGACTCAGAATTTGTCGAATTCACATACCCTTAAAGTGCCCATCGTAGCTTAAAGGCTGACTAGAGAAAATATTTCAGGCGTTTTAACAAGCACTGATTTAAAGGTCTGCTGATGGTTTTTCAATCGATCGCAATGACATTGTTTTGGCGATCGCTGCATCTCCCGCAACAAGACAACTCCTATCTACACAAAGTCGGCGGCTTAAAATCCTGTCGGCTTACCACAGATTCAGCGACACTAGGGAGAGAGGGGTACATTTCGGACGCTGCAACCCTTCAATCTGGCCCGACTAAAAACTGCGTTACGCTACCCCTCGCAACTCTATCTTGGTTAAACCCTTGAATACTCTAAACCAGCGACGAAAATTTCTGAAGGCTCTCATTGGTGGTGGAATTGGCACGGTCACGATCGGCTTTCTCTTCCCCAAAACCAGTCAGAGTCAAACCGTGGGTCTTGAGACTTTATGTGCATCTTCCCCGCTCAATTCTCGCTGCAAAGATTATCTTCCGGGAGTGAGCGCCCTCGACCTCAAGGGCAAACCGATTCGCGCCGATGCTCTTTTGGCGACAAAACCCAATCAGCCGATTCCCGTCAAAGGGTTGAAGGACGATCTGGTTTATCTAGTTGTCACTCAGAAGGCAAAAATTGCAGAATACGCGATTCGGCCGGTCTGCACGCATCTGGGCTGCACAGTGGAATGGAAGTCCGATCGCCAGCAGTTTGTTTGCCCCTGTCACGGCTCACGGTTTGATGGTCAAGGTCGAGTCACCAACGGCCCAGCCCAGCGATCGCTGCCGATCGTCTCGGTGGTCGTCAAACAAAATCAGGTTCGACTAGTTGATCGCGCTCCAGCCATTGACCCTCGAAAAGCAGTGTAATCTGCCCCGATGAGAGCAGCGATTCTCACTCTTGGACAGAGGATGTAGACAGAGAATGCGTGGTAAGGTGCGTATGCCTTGTCATTGCTGCCCACTGTATGAATCGCACGTTTTGGATCACTGCTCTCATCTCTTTTATCAATGCGCTGAGTTTCACAATTTTAATTCCCGTTCTCTACTTATACGGGAGACAATTTGGGTTAACTGATTTTCAGACAAGCCTGCTGTTTTCGACCTATGCAGTCGCTCAGTTTTTTGCGACTCCGGTGATTGGGAAACTCTCCGATCGCTTTGGTCGAAAGCCGCTATTGATCATCAGTCTAGCCGGAACTGTCGTTGCGAATTTAATTGCAGGAACAGCGACAACAGCAGGGATTTTGTTTTTTGCGAGATTTTTAGACGGGATAACCGGGGGCAATGCGTCAGTTGCTCAAGCGATCATTTCGGATGTGACAACGCCTGCAAATCGGGCAAAAGGATTTGGCATTATTGGGGCAGCATTTGGGCTAGGATTCGTTTTGGGGCCAGCATTGAGTTTGTTGGCGCAGCAGATTTCTCTAGGCGCGTCATTTATGATGTCGGCAGCGATCGCGCTGATTGCTTTGGTGACAACGATCGTCTTTTTGCCTGAAACGCTACAAGTCAAAGCAGACACAGAACACAACCTTTTCGATTTGGGTTTAGAAAACTTGATCAAAGGATTGACAATTCCCAAAACTGGGATTCTTTTGATCATTAATTTCTTAACCGGAACGACGTTTACCATGTTTACTTATGCGTTCCAGCCTTATTTTTTGAGTGTTTTGAGTCAAGATAATCAATCTCTCACGATGATGTTCTTTTTGTTTGGCATTCTGGGTGTCTTTATGCAAACAAAAGGTGTTTCTCTTTTGACACGTAGACTCAATCTTGGCATGATTTTGTTTTTAGCGTTGTTTGTTCGCAGTCTTTCGTTTGTGATAATGCCAATCTGGTCAAACATTGTCTATTTTGTGATTGTCAGCGTATTCTTTTCACTGTTTAATTCTTTAGTTCAGCCGATGATTAGCACGTTGATCTCTCTAAATGCTAGACCTGAAGAACAAGGTACTGTAATGGGGTTAAATTCTTCTTATTTAAGTGTTTCTAATGCGTTTGGGCCAGTCATCGCTGGACTGATCGTAAATCAATCTCATCCTGAAACTTATGCTTACCCATTTTATCTCGCTGGTATTCTCACTTTTTCAGTTTTAGCGTTGGCAATTAAGACTCGCAGGCAATATCAGGTGACTTGAATTCTGAGTTTTTAAGCCAAGTTAATATCGCTTGCTGACTGTTAGACAATCCCTTGTATTCCAGTGACTGAGGACTCATGGAAGCGATCGCTGCTCTCAACTTTTCCCGCATTTCTCCATTCAACGACTGACAATCCCAAAAATAAGTACGAATCGTAAACAGGGCCGTCTCCAAATCTGGCAATCCCCAGATCACCTGCCGTTCTATTCTCAAATACAGCTTGGGGTCAGTCGGATCAAACTGCCTTCCCTGCCAGACTGCTTGAGAAATGTTAGGCGGCGGGATAGGGTGATGATTGAGGCGAGTATCGGTGGTCAGCCCCCAAGCAAAGCGCACCCACGGATCATGAGAGATCATCGTATTGACGATCGCCGCCGATCGCACATTCATTCGCTCCATGCCCGCCACAGGGGAATGAATTTCTGCAAATGTCTTCCCAATTTTTTGCTCTGCCGACCAATAGTTAGGGGCGCATAGATGAATCGCACTCAGCCAATCTCGATCACCTGTCCGACAAATCACCGCCACATCTTCTTGAATTTGAGCCGCCAGCGCATCGAGAGCAGAGACATAGGGAGGAGTGACAGAGGTGCGACTTGACAGTAATTTCAGATCTTGGTCAAAGTGCAAAGTCTCGTTTGTAAGAATGCAGTCTAGAGTAAATTCGTCTTCTGAAATTTGCAGATGGAACTGATCAGGATGTTCGTGAGTGAGACGATCAACCATCAAACGAGCGATCGCCGTGGCTACGTGATCCGAATAGTTACAGGTTTGATAATACTTTTCGAGGCGTTCTGAGCGATCGCGCAGCTTGACACATCGGTAGTCAGCAAAATTTTCGTCGAATTGAAACACCTGTCGATCGGCTTGCCCGTTACCAAAGTCAGTACCCAAGGGGAACAAACCAGGCTTAACTTCATAACGGCCGTTTGCAAGGGGAAAGTACCGCAGCGATTTTGTAACACCAATTTCCTGGAAGACTTCTTCTAGAATCATTGAATCAAAGTGTTAAATTACTGGTTCAAATTTTGGGCTTGATAGTGTTCGATCGCCTGTTGTATAAATTCCTGCCAATCATCATTCGGAGTCCAAATTTGGTATAAATCTTGTGATGCAGCTTCGTGGCTCATATGATCATTAATGCGACGATAAAGATACATAAAAGCTGACACTCTCATATTCATCGCACAGTGGACAAAGATGGGTTTTTCAGCGTTCGTATTCAGAATCGTAAAGAAGCGATCGAGGTCATCCAAAGTTGGCTCAGTCCAAATCACTGGAATGTGAACATATTCCATTCCTAACGATTGTACGATCGCAGGTTCATGGGCAATCGCGTTGGTGGATTCAGGCACCGCTAAGTTGATCACTACTTGATAACCCGCCTGAGCGATCGCCGGAAACTGTGCTTCGGTGGGCTGACCTGCTGTGGCGAGGCGATCGGACAGTTTGAGAAAGTTAAAAATCTCTTCAATTTGACCAGACATGCTGATTCTCCTTGAATTCTTCTCAGGTTTGCAGAGGACTTAATTCTACAATATTGTTCTATACCATTGGAGAAGTGAGCAATCGGCTCACCCAAACAAATCAACTTCTTTAGTGACAGTAAGCAGTGAAGAGGCTGTATCTTCTCAGACTCCGCAAAAGTGCTCAATAAGGTTGGTGTGCAGCGCACTTGTCAGACTGTTTTAACTTTGTAGAGTTCAACATGACCTCCTTCAAACACTTGCATCGTTAGCTGGTAGCCTTCCATAAGCAACATTCCCACCAGTGGTTCCGAATCAGCTTCATCAACTGGAATTGTTAGAAGGACTTTATCCCAAACAATAATTGCTTCGTAAACATTGAAAACACATTCACTCCCATCTCCAAGAATGGCTCGTCCTCGCCTTTTCCACTTCAGATCTAACTGGGCAATCAAATCTGAGGGGAGTGAAAGCCAACCGTTAAAACCTGTGTCTACGATCGCATCTTGGGCATGAACTTCTCCACTAAAGCCATAGACTGACAGTGAAATAATCGCTTCAAACTCCGCATTGACAATTCCCACAATCATAGAGATTTCTGGGTACGTCCGCCAAATCGACGAACATGGCGGGAACCAATGCGAACAATCCAGATTTGAGCATCAGGATGCCGAGTTTCGAGGCGATCGCAGGCAGCAATTTCACGAGCATCCACTTCAAAGTCTCCGGTTTCGATGTCGATCGCGACAATCTTCCCCTCGTTGCTTTCTTCAACTTGAGAGCGTACCTGGGACTCATAGATTTCGTCTCCTCTTTGAGCAAACTCCTCTTTACTGTAGCGAGGTTGTCGAACGGTCATAGCCTTAACCTTGAGTGTCTGCGCTATCTCATTTTACCTTGAACAGTTGGGTATCTGTTTCACCTTTTGAGATGAGCGATAAAGCCACACGGCTGCGCAGCGATGAGGATTGGTAGAGAGCGCTCCTTCTGTGCTGATTGATGAATAGCTCCATTTTAGGAGAGAATTAGCTGTCAGATTGGAACTGAGAGGATTAAGTCGAAATTGCTTAGGATCGTGAATTAAACAACCTGTAATTCTCGCGGTTTCGCTTCGTTTAATTCGGCTTCTGCCCCCTAAATCCCCCAAAATTTGGGGACTTTGAACGAGAAATCTTGCCCGAAAGTCCCCCAGAATTGGGGGGTTGGGGGGCAGAAGCGTTGAGTAACGAAGCGGAAAACCTTTGTCGAATTCACGTAAAATTAGGGCGACAGATAGGTATAGCCGCTCAAACTGCGCTCATAGTTTTGGAGTAGAAGCTGAGACTCCTCTAGCGTGATTCGGTGTTCCTCTAGCGCTTGCTCAGTTTGGCGGCGAATGCTCTCAATCATATCCTCCGCGTCATACTGCACATAGCCCAACACCTCCTTCATCGTGTCGCCTCGCACGACATGTTCAATTTGATATCCCTTGGGCGTGAGTTGAATATGTACCGTGTTGGTGTCGCCAAACAAATTGTGCAAGTTGCCCATAATCTCTTGATAGGCTCCGTTGAGGAACATCCCTAGATAGTAAGACTCACCTGGCTTTAGTTTGTGCAACTCCAATACCGACTTGACATCGCGCAGATCGATAAATTGATCAATTTTGCCATCACTGTCACAGGTCAAATCAGACAGCGTTGCGCGTTGGGTTGGCTCCTCATCCAGGCGGTGAATTGGCATGATCGGAAAGAGTTGATCGATCGCCCAGGCATCTGGCGCAGATTGAAACACGGAAAGATTCATGTAATACATCGATGCCATGATCTTTTCCAGGTCTTCTAAGTCATCGGGGACATAATCAAGTTGACGCGCGATCGCCAAAATCTTATGACAACAAGCCCAATACAATCGCTCGGCTCGTGCCCGTTCTGGCAAACTCAAATAGCCAAACCCAAACAAACTTACCGCCTCTTCTTTAAACTGGGTTGCATCGTGATAGGCCTCTTGAAAGTTTTCGGACGCGATCGAGCTATAGGTTTCATAGAGATTGCGAATCACCAGGTGTTCGTTTTCCTGCAAGGGTTCTGGCGTGTCAGAAGGGACTTCACTCGTGCCCAAAACGTCAAAAACGAGAACGGATTGGTGAGAAGCGATCGCACGTCCACTTTCACTCACCAGCGTCGGCACCGGAATCTTGGCACCCGTACAGGCATCTTTGATCGCAGCGACGACATCGTTGGCGTAGTTTTGAGTGTTGTAGTTTTTGGAGGCGTGAAAGTTAGTTTGAGAGCCGTCATAATCCACACCCAGACCGCCACCACAGTCAAAATACTGCATGTTTGCGCCGAGTTTTACCAGTTCGACATAAATCTGACCCGCTTCACGTAGGGCATCCTTAATGACGCTGATAGCAGAGATTTGGGAACCGATGTGAAAATGCAGCAGTTGCAGCGAATCCAACATGTTTGCGTCACGCAGTTGTTCGACCGCCCGAATGATTTCAGGAATGGTTAAGCCAAACTTTGCCCGATCGCCCGCCGACGTTCCCCAGCGGCCAATTCCTTTTGCACTCAGTTTTGCCCGCACGCCCAAAATCGGCTGCACGCCCAAACGTTTGCTGGACTCGATCGCTAATTCCACTTCTTCGACTTGTTCTAAAACGATAATCGGTGTTTGTCCTAATCGTCTCGCCAGCATTGCCGTTTCTATGTATTCTCGATCCTTATATCCGTTGCAGATCAGTAACGCACCTGGTGTTTTGAGTGATGCTAAAGCGATCATCAATTCTGGTTTTGATCCGGCTTCCAACCCAAACTGATGCGGTTGACCAAACCGAACCAAATCCTCGATCAAATGACGCTGTTGATTACACTTCGTCGGAAAAACGCCCTTATAAACGCCCGCATAATTGTAACGAGCGATCGCCCTCGAAAATGCTGCATTCAATCGCTCAATTCGATCTTCTAAAATGTCTGAAAAACGAATCAACAAAGGCAACCCTAAATTCCGGTTTTTCAGCGCATTCACCAACTCAAACAAGTCCAACGAACCGCCCCGATCGCCCTTGGGTGAGACCGTCACATGACCCGCCGCATTAATCGAAAAATACGGATCGCCCCAACCTTTAATCCGATAAAGTTCTTCGCTGTCTTCGATCGTCCAGGTTTTGGGTGGGTTGGCGATCGTGAGTGATGTAACTTTGTTGTTGAGTACGATCGACGAGTCTTTTTTCGGTGACTTCTCGTCTATCTTGGTGTCCGTTTTGGTTGTCGTTGGGCGTTCCCCCATCATCTTTTCCCCTTACAAAATCGGTTTGAGATGTCAGTGTATCGCATCCCTCCCAATCTTGTGAGTTCCCTAGGGTACCTCTTGCAGCAGTTGACAAATTGATTTGGCATAACGTCCCTCATTCCTCATCCCTCTCGCAAAGCGTGGCGAAGACAACCCCTTATCCCTCATCCCCCTCCTGCCGCAAATAATAAAGTAACGCCGCAACCTCTGGAGGCATCGCAGTAAATCGAATGCAAAAATGGTGAGAATTGTCGGCTGGCACCTCAACCACTTTGGCATAGACATCACCCAATCCTCTAGCCTTACTACTGCCTGCCAACAGATTGATTTGCAGATTTTTTAACACCTCTACCGAATGCTTAGAGTAAACAACGGCAGTATGCGTAGAGAGCTTAACGATCGTCGCCTGATAGAACGTTTCAGACAAGTGTTTTCCTTCCACAATTCGATATTGCAATGGAATCGTTTGACGCAAAGGAGTCAGGGTTACGGCTTCTTCTTTGGGTAGAAATAGATTAAACTCGCCGCCAATTCCACCAATTTCATAAAGGCTAATGGGGTCTTGAATGCCCTTCATCTGAACCTGCATCTGTCCATCGACCCGCACAATAGGAGCCACTTCTTTAAGCGTATCTTTTGAAATTAGAATCTGTCCGCCCACACTATAAGACTCAATCCGAGCCGTCAGATTCACATGGCTACCCACAACGGTATATTTAGCACGACGATGAGATCCAATATTGCCAGCAAGCACTTCACCTGTATTGATGCCAATGCCCATTTCTAGAGCAGGTAAATTCATTTCGATGATCTTTTGATTGACACTCTCCAACGCTAACTGCATCGCGATCGCACAGGCAATCGATCGCTGAACATCATCCTCTCGCTGAACGGGAGCGCCAAACATGACGAAAATACCATCGCCCATGATTTCGTTAATGGTGCCCTTATACTCGTTAATCACCTGCGTCATCGATTCTAGATACAGATTGATGAATGCAACAGCAGTTTCTGGCGAGACTCGTTCTGATATCGCAGAAAACCCTCTCAAATCGGACATCATAATCGTTACTTTGCGCCGCTCGCCGCCTAGCTTGAGACCTTCAGGCGACTCCAACAGGCTGGCAACGACTTCATCTGTAAGGTAGCGACCAAAGGTTTGACGCATTCCCGCCGCCGTACTCGCCACATAGCCCGTAACCACCACCGCCGACCCCACCATTCCTAACAAAGGCGGCACCACCGGAATCCACCAGCCTTGCAAAAACGCTAGAAAACTGCCTCCAACCAAGCCGCTCCCCAACAAAACAATGCTGACTAAATTTAACGGCAGCTTTTGGGTCAATCGACGACTCGCTTGCTTAACCGTACTGCCCTGATGACGCAGCCCCCAGCTAATCGTTGCCCCCACGATCGACCACACCGCCACCCAGCCAAACTCCACCGGGTCAGACCAGACTCGAAGCTGGTTGCGCCCATCTATTGCAGCACTGACAAGCTGACTCGCCACATCTGCATGAATTGTCACGCCACTCACCGCCTTCAGCGATCGATTCCCCAGTCCACTACTATAAGGAGTCAACAACGTATCACCCAAGCTTGCTGCGGTCACGCCAATCAAGACAATGCGATCGCGCGCAAACTCAGCAGGCATCCGACCTTCCAACACATCTGTCATCGAAATGGTGGCAAAGCCTTCTCTCAGATTGCGAAAGTTAGACAAGATCTGATAGCCGCCTGCATCGGTCTGCACATAGCCCCCATCATCTTTCTGAAACGGTTCAAAAATGGCTTTTCCTAGCTTGAGACGATTGTTGTCTGCATCGAGCATCTCAGGTTTGATGCCTTGAGTGTCAAGATAAGTGAGTGCGATCGCCGCTCCCAGTCCACCGATCGTTTGTCCCTGTTGATCTTTGACTGAGAGTAATGCACGCCGCACTTTGCCATCGGTATCCACAATCAAATCATTAGCACTTACTTGTCCCAGTTTGCTCAAGACAGGGGGAGGATTGACTGCAAATCCCGTTCCGCCGCCGACGATTTTCTGAATTCCTATTAAATTGGGCGTTGAATTAAACACTTTAACCAGATCAGAATATCCAGGCTGAACAGGCAAATCTCGATAAAGATCAAGTCCGATCGCTTTAGGTTGTTGCTGCTTGATGGTCTTCAATAGTTTTGTCAACACCGCATCTGACATCGGCCACTTACCCAGCTTTTGCACATCGGCTTCTGTAATGCCTACGATCGCAATTCGAGGGTCGATCGCTTCCGCAGGACGCAGCAGAAAGAACTGATCAAGTGCTGCCAACTCAAGGGACTGTAAAACACCCGTCAGGCGCAATCCCATCAAAACTCCTGCGACAGTGGGTGCAGTAATCAAGACCCCGCGCCACTGCCATAATGCTTTTCCTAGCTTTGCCCACATACGATCCGGTTATCGAGAGAGTTTAATTGGCTCTAAGATTCCCTCGATCAAGGCGAATTAACAGACCATCTGGAATCCAAACTAAAGTAGGACAGTAGACCGGAGACGGTAGACCGGAGACAGTAGAGACTGCTTTATCCATCCAACGTCCAATGTCTTCCAGTGTCTCTGCTTTTTTCACAAGTTTGTCACAAGGGATTTCTAGGATTGAACTGTTGAGTGCGAATGATTTTGTGGGTCGATCGCGCTCGACAGATATCAATTTTCAAAAGTTCAGTGTGCTTGCTGCCTTATGAATCATTCAATAGACGTTGACCTCGCCACTTTAGAGAAGTCTAAACCTTTACCATTAAGAGTTCTTTTAGTAGAAGACAATCCATTTAACCAGAAAATTGCATTGCGATTTCTATTACAGATGGGCTACCAAGCAGATATTGCAGAACAGGGTTTAGAAGCGCTAGAGGCTCTCCGGCGGCATGTTTATGATGTGGTTTTGATGGATGTGCAAATACCAGAAGTGAACGGATTAGAAACCACTCAACTGATTCGCCAAGAGTGGACATCTCATCGCCCCTGGATTATTGCTTTGACTGGAGATACTACACTTGGCGATCGTCACCTTTGTTTCAAAGCAGGCATGAATGATTATCTTTGTAAGCCACTTCGACCAGTTGAATTGGTTGCAGCTTTTAGCAAATATCTATTTAGTCAACAGGCAACTCCACAGCCCGCTCAATCAGACCTTTCTACAACTAACCTCAGCGCTCCACATTCAGATTTGCCCACCCTCGACCTGACGATTTTTCAATTTCTCAAACAGATGAGCGGAGACAAGGCTGCGATCGTGCTTTCAGATTTTGCTCGTCATTATTTGTCTGAGTTTTGTGAACGGTTACAGGTGATTCGTCTGGCGATCGAACTTGACGATACTCAAGAGGTTCGTAAGGTTGCAGGCATCCTCAAACTTAGCAGTACTGCTCTGGGTGCAACTCGCTTTTCTCGCCTTTGTCGAGAGCTAGAAATCGTAGCGCAAACCGAGTCTGTAGAAAAGTCTATCGAAAAAGTTTTGCAACTGGAAGTAGAACACCAACAGATTAAAGCCGAGCTTGAAAAACTTCTTGAAGGACTACGGCAAGCTTGAATGTCACACACTCAATTGAAATTGCACGTTCTTTAAAATCACTTGACAGAGAGCGCTCGATCGCTCTACCAAACCTCAGTAGAATCACGGTAAAAGAAAGTACGGGCAACGTGCTACTTCTTCATAAAGAAAGGGAACAGTAGAGGCTGTATGACTTAATTTCTCAGTAGATTCTGGCATACAGGCGTACTGATCAGTGATCCGGTTTGCTGATTTGAGCGCAACATCCCCGGTCAAAACAATCAGTTCTCACAACGTGAAGGTAAGACGATGAGTGATATCACAAAGGACGAAGTGCGGGAAAAGCTCGGCAACATTGACCAGATTCGAGACATCATTTTTGGGACACAGCTACGCGAATACGACAACCGACTCGGTAAAGTTGAATCGGACATTTCAATGCTGCAACAAGAGATGCGCGATCGCATTGAGCAAGTCAAGTCCGGCTTTTCATTAGAACTCAAGGCTAGTGTTGAGTCTCTAGAGAAAAAACTGAAATCATACAATTCATCCACTCAAGAAGAATGTATTGATCTGCGTCAACAAGTCGATCGGCTCAACAAAAAATTCTCTAATAGTGTGCAAATCTTGGACGAAGCGATCGATGCTCATACTTCCTCAATTCGCAGTGAGTTAGTCGAATCTAAAGCCAAACTTCAAGACGATGTGGGTGCCCTGAGAGATCTGGTGCTAGAAGAACTCGATCGCCGCTTTTCACAACTGCGAGAAACCAAGGTTTCTAAAGACGACATTGCAGAAACGCTGTTTGAATTAGGAATGCGCTTAAAGGGCACCGAGTTTATCCCCAAACTGCGAGAAGTTGCTAACGGCAATGGCAATAGAGAAGAACATGTTCCTCTTTTAGCCACGCGCAAACTTGCAGAAGAGTTAACTCATCATTAAAGCCTTCAAATAAATAGCCTACCGTGTACACACAAGTCGTTGTCGCTTTGTTTCAGGCGGCTTCAGCCCCCTAAATCCCCCAGTCTGGGGGACTTTGACCAAGGAAAGATTTCCAAAGTTCAAAGCCATGACGACGGCTCAAAGTCCCCCATTTTTGGGGGATTTAGGGGGCGAAGGATCTCAGCAATGACAGATCGATCAACGTGTGTGTACACGGCAGAAATAGATAGCTGGGGTGCAACAACCGTGCCCCAGTTTGTCTAATCATCGTCGCCCTACTTGCGCGTGTTGCAATTTTCTGCCTCAAGCGTAATGAGGAGCTTGGTCAAGGAGAAAGACAAACATGACTCAGGCAAAAGATTCTACCCCTGAATCGGCACTAACTCAGGATGAAGCGCTGCAAGTCGATCGCCTGCTCAGTCTACTGGTTGACCTCAAGATCATTGATTCATCTCAAACACACTCCATAGCTGCTCATAGCGACATTACAGAAGCGGAAGTTATCGAAGAAGTTATTGAAGAAGTTATTGAAGAAGTTATTGAAGAAGTTGAAGTTATTGAAGAAGTTATCGAAGCAAAAGCTAAAGAAGACAGTACAGACACTTTTATTAACTCCAATCTTGAATCATCCATTGAAACGTCTCCCCATTTACAAGATGAACAACTGTCGTTTGATTTCGATCGCCTCAATGACTCTGTGACACTTGAGCAACAGAAAATTGTGTTGAGCGAATCAGCCCGATCGCATCAAAACGAACCCTCAGAACTCCTGGATCTACTCATTCCCTGGGTTGCGGAACTTTTGAACCGTACCGTTGTCCAATCTCAGGCAGAAGTCATTCAGGCATTGTCGCCAATCATCGATCGTGTGATCGAAGAGCGGGTTGCAGAAAATCAAACCAGCATAGGGACGGCGTTAGCTCCAGCGATTCCTTCAGCAATCACTCAACAGATCGCAAATGCTCCCGAAGAGATGTCCACAGCGATCGCACCTACGATTGGTAAAGCACTCAAAAAGCAAATCGAAATTGAACAAGATTCTGTTGTCGATGCGCTGTATCCAATCATTGGCGGCACCATTTCTAAATACCTTGCGGAAACAGTTCGAGCTATTAATCAACAGGTCGAAGACACCTTAAGCGTAGATGGGATCAAGCGAAAAATTCGCGCCAAAATGCAGGGAGTTTCTGAAGCAGAGCTAATTTTGCGAGAGGCGATGCCTTTCACAGTGCAGGCAGTGTTTCTGATTCAAAAAATGTCTGGACTTGTGATTGCTGATATTCAACGCACCGACAGCGAGCGCCTAGAGTCTGACATGATCGCCGGGATGCTGACTGCAATTCGTAGCTTTGCTAATGACTGTATTGTGCAATCGATCGGCGTTTCAGAACTCAATGAAATTGACTATGGTGCCTCCAAAATTCTCCTTGAAGTAGCGGGACACTGTTATCTAGCGATCGTCGTGCGCGGTGAGCCTCCCAACTCATTCATGCCCACTGTCAGAAGAACGCTCAGTCATTTAATTCAAGATCAGGGAGGGGCGATCGAGCAGTTTGATGGCAATCCTGATGCAGTCCCCGCAGTCGTGAATACAACATTAGAAGCGCTGAGAGATACCCATGCAGAAAAGTCAGTAGCAGTCAAAAAAGGGGCTTCTCCTCTGTTGATGGTTGGATTGACTGTTGTGAGTCTAATTGTGATTCCTTTTGAGTTTTTTCAGTATCGCGATGGCGTTCATCGTCAGATTGCACAGACAGCCACCACAGCATTGTTATCAACTCCAGAATTAGCGGTCTATCGTCTCAATACTGAAGTCAATTCTGGCAAACTCAAACTGCTCGGACAGGTGCCCAACCTGGCATTACGCCAAAAAGCCGAACAAGTTGTCAGCCAAGTTACACCTAAAGAGTGGTCGATCGAGAATCAAATTCTGGCCGTCGAAGTGCCCCCTGATCCCATGCTCACGTCAGCAGAGGTCAAGCGAGTGGCGGCAAGTTTCAATAAAATCGCTGGCATTGCCATTTCGACCCAGTATCTCGCAAATCAGGTCACGATCGAGGGAACCATTAGCCAGGGTGCAGATGCCGCCGTGATCACTCAAGCCTTTGCGAGAATTCCAGGAGTCAAGTCGGTTTCTAATACAGTGCAGGTGCAGCCCGATCGTCTGGAAACTCGATTCTACTTTTCGTCTGGTTCGACCACGTTAAACCCAGATGATTTGAGGAAAAAAATCCCTCAAGTTCACGCATTTCTCAAGCAGCAAGCAAAGACTCGTTTGCACATCATTGGGCACAGTCAACCGAGTGGGAATGCGATCGCCGATCAGTCCCTGGCTCTAAAACGCGCTCAGTCCGTCCAGAAAGCGCTGATTGGTCTGGGCATTGATCCGCATCGTCTACAAATTGCGGGCACGATCGAGCCTCCACCGGGCGTTGACGCGACCCAGCCAGCCTGGTTAGGTCGGTGTGTAGTGTTGGAAGCAACCCCAATGACGAATCTCACAGCACAGAGAGAACAATAATGTTGACGCATCAAGCTACACTGATTCAGTCAAACGGTGAAAATCAACCAGTCATGACTACGATTTCTAAAAAGATCTGCCTTGTCGGTGATTTTGGGGTGGGTAAAACGAGTCTGATTCGTCGTTTTGTCGATCGTCAGTTTAGCGATCGGTATCTTTCAACGGTTGGGGTCAAAATTTCTCGTAAAACAATCGAGTTTCCTGCCCAAGACCTACAGCTTTTGATTTGGGACATTGAAGGAAATACTCGATTTAAGGCGATCGCACCTACCTATCTCCAAGGCGCAAAGGGAGCAATCATTGTGGCTGATGTGACGCGCGAAGAAACTCTAGAGCATTTGACTCAACATATTCAACAGTTTCTCATGGTCAATCCTCAAGGCGCGATCGTCGTGGCTTTGAATAAGTCTGATTTGATTGAGGCTGACACGCTGACTAGACTTCTACAGCTACACCAATTTGCTGAACAATCCCACATTGTGGGCGCTTATCCGACCTCAGCAAAGACAGGTGGACAGGTAGATGAAATTTTTCAACAGTTGGCTCAGTCGATTTTTGAAATGTAGCAAGTCTCAGTTCAATAACTTCGGATTCGATAAAACACTTCAAATCATATACATCATTGTTAATTTAATATTCAATTAATTTAATATTCATCTAAATCCACTTTTGAAGCGATCGCTCTTTAACGCTGCTCTATTGATTTTTGATTTATGACGTTACCTCACTCTCAGCCCAATCTTTTGAGCAGATTTCTCACTCCTAGCCATATGGAATGTCTGGTTATTGATCGCGATCTGACGATCGTAGAGGCCTCTGTGGGCGCTCAGAGATTTGCAGACTGTCCTGACCAAGTGAGTCCTGGTGGCGATGTCCGTCATGGATTTCCTGAGCTAGTCGGATTAGAAGACACGTTGAGCGCGATTTTGCAAAAACAACACGCCACTTTTGAACTTAAAGGAATCCTGCGGGCACTTCAAACTGACGGATATCAGCCCGCTTCGATCTACCTGGATTTACACATTCTCGAACGTCAGGTCGATCGTGACTTTGAAGACAAGCTGATCATCCTTCTCGAAGATGTTACAGAACGAATGATTTTAGAACAAGCACTCGTCCAAAGTGCAAACGAGTCTAATCTATTTCTAAAAACGCTAACCGCTTCCAAAAATTATATCGATCAAGTCATCAACTCAATGCCAGACGCATTACTTGTGACAACGCTATCAGGAACGATTAAAACCATTAATCCTGCTGCCCAAGCGCTATTTGACGATCGTGACTCTGCCTGTGTAGGCCAGCCCATTTCTACCCTTTTGCCAGACGAATATTTTACCCATCCTGGCACTCAACTTTCTGCGACTCCTCTTCCGATCAGTGACTTATTTACAGATGTAGAAGCAGTCTGCCAAACCAAAACTGGCAAAAAGATTCCGATCGCCGTTTCTTGTGCAATCACTCAAGGAGAAATTGAAGATTTTCAGGGCTTTGTTTATACCATTCGAGATATCACCGAGCGCAAACAGGCGGAACTTGCTAAGAGTGAGTTTTTGGCCATGATCAGTCACGAAATTCGCACCCCGATGAATGCCGTGATTGGCATGACCAGTTTACTTTTAGAGATGATACTCACCCCCCAACAGCGAAATTATATTGAAATTATTCGCAGCAGCGGCGATGCATTACTAACCATTATCAATGACATTCTTGACTTTTCTAAAATTGGTTCTGGCAAACTAGAGCTAGAAGAATACCCCTTTAATGTCCGAACTTGTGTTCAAGAAGCAGTCGATTTACTGACCCTCAAAGCCGCAGAAAAAAATCTGAGCCTTCGCTTTTTAGATTCACAATCATTGCCGTCGATCGTCGTAGGAGACGTAACACGACTGAGACAAATCCTGGTGAATCTGTTAGGAAATGCAATTAAATTTACCAGAGCAGGCAGCATATCTATCTCAGCGATCGCCCGTGAAACCAGTGATTTGAATCTGGTTGAGATTGAGTTTGCAGTCAAAGATACCGGAATTGGTATTTCATTAGAGCAGCGCGATCGTTTGTTTCAAGCCTTTAGTCAGGTTGATTCTTCGATCACTCGACAATATGGAGGAACGGGGTTAGGGTTGGCCATTAGCAAACAATTAAGTGAGTTGATGGGTGGTCGCATTTGGGTCGAAAGTCAGCCCAATCAAGGCAGCACATTTTACTTTACGATCGTCGTTAAAAGAGTTTTAGAAGTCACCTCAAAAGCAACCGTTTCTACAGCCAGAAGTGTTGAAGAATCTCTACAAACTGACCTAAAGTTTGCCCAACATCCTCTGAGAATTTTGTTGGCAGAAGACCATCTGGTTAACCAAAAAATGATGGTGCTAATTCTGCAAAATATGGGTTATCAAGCAGATGTTGTGAGCAATGGGCTAGAAGTTTTGGACGCGCTACGCCGACAGCCCTACGATGTCGTTTTGATGGATGTGCAGATGCCAGAAATGGATGGACTCGCCGCCACTGAGCAGATTTGTCAAGAATGGACGCTCCAGACTCGCCCACGCATTATCGCCATGACCGCCAACGCCATGCAGAGCGATCGTGAAGAGTGTCTCGCGGCCGGTATGGATGACTTTTTGAGCAAGCCAATTCGAGTTGAGCCGTTGATCCAGGCGTTAAAGCGGTGTCGTAGACAGATCAATTGTGAGGAGGGAGGCGGAAGCCGAGAGGAGATAAGTCAACCTGCATCTTCGATTCTTGAGCGTGAGGCACTGGAATCCATTCAAAGAATGTTAGGAGACGATGCTCAAGAAGTGTTGTCAGAACTGATTGACTGTTATTTGACAGAGGCTCCCAAACTGCTGCAAGCGATGAGTGACGCGATCGCTCAAGCCGATTCGGTTGCGCTCAGACGCGCTGCTCATACACTCAAGTCAAGTAGTGCTTCTCTGGGCGCGGTCTCGCTAGCTCAACTTTGTGAAAACGTGGAAGCGATCGGTAAATCAAATACTTTTATCGGAAGTGCAGACAAGGTGTTGCAACTACAGATCGAATATGAACAAGTTAAAGTTGCTTTGAATCACCTGCAAAAAAAGTCCTGCTAAATCTACATTTCAGCATTATCTCGGCTGACACTGTACCTTCGATAACCCTTAATAGAAAGTGACATTGGTCTGATCAAAGATTTAATTCACTAAAAGCAGTTCTGCTGGCTAGATTAACTTTGCAAGTTATGTCATCCACAGTTCTATTCACGATTTACTCTCTAATCTTCAGCGCATAACGCTGCTAATCCTCTCCATGTTTCGGATTTTAGTTATTGATGATGATCCTTTTACTCGACTCCTGTTACAAAAGACGCTTCAGGGTCAGACCTATGATGTGATTTTGGCGGATAGTGGGGAGGATGGCATGACCAAAGCTCTCAAGTTTCGTCCAGCTTTGATTATTTGTGATTGGCAGATGCCAGGAATGGATGGACTGGAAGTTTGTCGCTGGGTCAAGACGACTCCTGAGTTGGCCCACACGTTCTTTATTTTGCTCACGACTCGCACCGCTGTTCAAGATCGGGTCACAGGGTTGGATGCAGGGGCCGATGATTTTCTCTGCAAACCGATCGAAGGGATTGAGCTACACGCCAGAGTTAGAGCAGGATTGCGCCTCTATCAAGTTTTTCATGCCCTACAAAAGTCGTCTCAAGAATTACAAATTCAAAAGCAGATTTTAGAAGCCCAGTTTGCCGAAGCTGCGGAATATGTGCGATCGCTCCTTCCAGAACCCATGACCGGAGAAGTGACGATCAACGCTCGTTTTTTGCCGTCCAAACAGTTAGGGGGTGACTGCTTTGACTATTACTGGCTTGATCCTGATTTTTTGATGATCTATTTGATTGACATGTCTGGACATGGGTTAGGGTCAGCGCTGCCTTCAGTATCGGTGCAAAACTTATTGCGATCGCAGTCCTTACCGGGCGCAAACTTTTATCGGCCTGACATTGTACTGCAAGCGCTCAATGAAGCCTTTCAAATGGACAATCAAAACGATCAATACTTCACCATCTGGTATGGCATTTACAATCGACCTAAGCGACAGCTTTTTTATGCCAGTGCGGGCCATCCTCCTGCGATTTTGTTGTCCAATGTGGAAGGGGCAGCCCCTCAAGTCAAGCAGCTAAAAACGCGCGGCAACCCGATCGGTATGTTTCCAGATGCAAAATATGTCAGCGATCGCTGTGTTGTCGATGAATCCAGTACGCTCTATATCTTCAGTGATGGCATCTATGAAGTCACTCAACCCGACGGCAGCATGTGGGGGTTAGATGGCTTTATTGATCTGTTGATAGACCCTGATATCGCCATCCATAACAATTTGGATCACCTTCTACAAAAAGCCAGAGTCATGAATAACAGCGAACACTTTCAGGATGATTGTTCTGTGTTGCAAGTCAAGTTTAATGGCGGTTAACTCTCGGCGGCTGAAGTTAATAAGTAGATTGCAAATTGATATTGTTGCATTGAGCGCTCAACCTCGAACTTCTTTAATTAAGAGGACGCATATCAAATCAATTTCCAAGTGCAACTGATCCTTCTTCCTCAGCCCTTCCCTAGTTAGACGGAACTAAAAAATTTATCCACACTCTACTGAACCGATGTGTAGAAGATGGTGTTTTATCGGGCAGGGTTTAAGAAAATGCTTTTTGTATTGATAAACAGTTGCGATGAGTTGCAAGATCAGCCGGACATCGGTAGTTAATTGTCCAGTGGTGTTTCTCTCTCAACTTTCGCATCAATACGCCGCCCCAATGCGCCTCACGCTCTAATGGGTGAGAAAATTGTCGATCGACACTCTCCAACAGGGCTTCAAAATCAAACGGACACCCCTCATCCCAAATCGAAATGTCTAGCTGATTTGAGAAAAGCTTGACGGTCAGGTCGATCGGCGTTGAGACAGGCAAAGATTTGTGAGCATGACGAATGACATTAGTTAGTCCTTCCATTATGGCAAGCTTTCCCTGCATCCACAGATCACACGGAAGGGGAGGTTGGTTAAATTGCTCAAACCACTGCATCACTTGATCGACTTCATTTAAGTCTGTCTTAACCTGAATATGAGCCTCTCGAATCAGTTGGTGATGTTCCTCAAAATTTGGCATGACCCGCACCTGAACCAATATCACAATTCGACTAACCGTGCCACAGCACCAAAATTTAATGAAGCGTTAACTCTCGCCTTCATTATTCTAGATATCTCGACTAAAAAGCACCCTTGTTCTTTGTAAAAATCACTAGAATGGTCTGCAAAATTAGCTTCAAGTCATAGACTAAATTCCAGCGTTCTTGATAGCGTAGATCCAGTTGGATCACGTCTTCAAAGTTAGAAACCTGCGATCGCCCATTCACTTGCCATTCCCCCGTCATCCCAGGTTTTACATCTAACCGCTGCCAATTGGGAACTTCGTAGCGATCAACTTCATCAGCCGTCGGGGGGCGCGTTCCAACTAGGCTCATATCGCCAAGTAGAACATTCCAAAATTGGGGCAGTTCGTCTAAGCTCGTCTTGCGTAAAAATCGCCCCGCTCTGGTAATTCGGGGATCTTGAGCATTCTTGAAAAATGCACCTTCGACCTCATTTTTGACCTGTGATTTGAGCGCCTCAGCATTGGTGACCATCGATCGAAACTTCCAGAGTTGAAAGCGTCTGCCCATCCAACCACAGCGGGTTTGTCGAAAAAAGATTGGGCCAGGACTATCTAATTTAATGGCAATCACAATCGGCACAAACAACAGCGCCGTAATGCCCAAACCAACCAGCGCACCAAGAATATCAACGATTCGTTTTACTTTCGATCGCACAGATGGATGCGTAATCGGGGGACGATGCTGCGATCGACAAGTAGCAGTAGGCGCAAGGGCTTGAGTCGCGGGTTCGATTTTGAGAATATCATCCAGATCGGCCAGAGAAAACGCCATTCTCACTTCAGGGTGAACGCTCCACAAAATCACCTCAGCGGGAATCGACTGGGCTAATCGCAGACAGCTAATCAAACTGCCAATCCCACTACTGTCGATAAAGGTGGTGTGACCAAAATCAAGAATCATTCGAGTAGGGTTTTCTTGCATCAGTTGTTTGCATTTTGTCTTAAAGGCGATCGCTTCCGTCACCGTCAAACGAGAGGGCAACTGTACAAGATGAGTTCCATTTGTGATCGTGACCGGAAATTCAATAGGTTGACTAGCCATAGTATCAAGATAAAAGGGGGTGAATGATCAATACAAAATGATCAATACAAAGTGAATGATCTAGCCTTCAGGTTCAGGACTCCCACAGCGAATCAAGTGCTACAGGTTTGAATGTCCATCGGGTGAGGTTGATTAAAGCGGGTATGGAGTCGATCGCATAAAGCGACAGCAGCCGTAGTCGATAAAGCAGACAAGGAGGCACTTTGAGGAGACTCTAGAAATCGAGTTAAATCTCCAGGTGACCAGGCAACCGTTGCACCCGCTTGTGACAGGGCAGTAGCTAACTCAACTTGATGATCGTCAACATGCTCTTTAAACCGATGGCTACGCGGAACTAGAATATAAGGCCTGCCAATTTCTTCGAGCAGTAAAATCGAGCCTTCTCCACAGTGACTAATCACCAGTCTCGCTCGGTCAATCAGTTCTGCAAAACGATCGCTTCTCAGAGATTGATAGACCAAAACGCCTTGAGGAAGATTAGTACAAGATCCATATTGCACAATCACTTCTTCTTGAATAAATCCATGAATTAGTAATGTCTCAACCCAATTCATCAAACGGTTAAAGGGATATTGCTCCGTTCCAACAGTGACAAAAATCATCGCGATTACCTATTCTCCTGAATATTTAAAACTCGACAGGTGCCATTCCTTCAGGCGTGACTTTTTGAGGATTGATCAATTCTGCTTGAGGGTAGCGCAGTTGCAATTCTGCCCAATGAACATACAGCACACTGACAAAAGGGCGTGCAAGTTTGGCAGACAGACTCAAGTCAGTGACCCGCGTGATCGATTCGACAAAGACCGTTTGACTCCCCAACAGTTTAGCGATCGCTAGAAAAGGCACCGCAACCCCAGCCCCCGTCGAAATCACCACATCCGGTCGATCGCGCCTCAATACCGTCCACGCTAAAACTAGATTTTTCAACAGATTGGGAAAATTGCGATTAGTCGGACTCCAGGCCCAGTCTACTTTTTCGCCCTCTAGAGACGCTTCTGTAACGGGCGTGCGAAAGGTCACCCATCGGCGATCGCAAGTTTCCCAAAATGATCGCAGCTGATAAATTGCTTTGAAATGTCCGCCTGCCGAGCACACCAATAAAACTTTCATTAACCTGACACTCCTGATACCTGTTCTTGTAAGATTTGCCGTTTTTGGCTGGCCCCTGAGATTTTGAGGGCGATCGTTTCACTCCAGCGATACAGCGGTTTGGGTAGTAGCCAGAGTAGATAAGCCGCCACCAGCGTGATCAAGGTTTTGCGCGGTTCCTCTAACAAGATCTGCCAGCGAGTTTGCAGCGATCGATGAAACAGTTTGACAGCCATCGCTCCATTTTGCATTCGGACACAGCGACGGGCGAGATAGCGCAGTTGGTAGGCTCTAGCCGTGTTTTCCCATTGAGCGACTACTTGAGGGGCATAGGTGCGCGTTTTGGCGATGACCTTTTCCCAGGAGTCAAGCTGCCTCATCACATTGGCCGAGAGGCTTTCAGAATTAACTCGATAGAGGGTCAGCGCGTCGGGAATGCCTTCGATCTGCCACTGCGTTTGTAGGACAATCCGAATCCAACATTCAATGTCTTCTGACTGACGAAACTGATCATCAAAATAAAAGTCTTCTACATGACCATAGAGATTAGCCGCATATTTAATCTCTTCAAACACCTGACGACGAATCAGAGGAGCCGATCCATTCCCGATCGGGTTGCGACACATTAAATAAGGAGCCGTGATGCCCCGCAGTTTAGGCATTTGATAAGTCCCCAACGGCTTGCCCGACTCGTCAATAAACGCAGAGCGACTAAAGGTAACGCCTACATGCGGCGATCGTGCCAAATGACCCACCAGCTTTTCTAGTTTTTCAGGCAACCAGAGATCGTCACTGTCAAGTAGAGCAATATAGTCGCCTTGAGCATTGCGAATTCCAGTATTTCTCGCGCCTGCCAATCCACGATTTTTTTGGTGAATGATCCGAATGCGAGGGTCTTGGAACTGGCGACAAATCTCAACACTGCGATCGGGCGACTCATCATCAACAATCAAAAACTCAAAATTCGTGTACGTCTGCGCTAACACTGAGAGAATCGTCTCAGCAACATAGTTTTCAACGTTATAGACAGGCATAATGACAGAGACTTTGTTCATAAGAGATTGGGATAGTGATTAATCTGGAATTACTAGGTAGAACGCTGAATAGACCAGTGATTTAGCAGTGTGAGAATGCGAAACAATCCATAAGGAGAATGAGTGTGACACATTCCTTTTGCGGTCAGGGTTGCAGGTTTTGCCCAGTCACTGAGAGGAATGCTCCAGGGATCGCTCCCCCATAAGGCGGTAATCTGTTGGCGATCGTCCTCAGAAACGCTTTCCCATAACTCTCTCAGCGTCGGACTGTGAACGGCATACCAACCCAAGTTGCTCCAGGAGCCGTCAGTGGCAGGACTGTTTTGCACTTTTGGAGATTTGACCCATCGCCGCTGTATCCAGTCACTTGCAAAGATCAGCAGTTTCTCAGTATGAGAGGCACCCGGCCGCCAGCCCCGATTGGCATCGACGATCGACGTTCCACAAATGCGAGCGACGACTTGGCTCCAGAGAGTGGCGTTAATTTTCCATTGAGGACGAGTTTGGCTGTAGCAGTCGGCGATCGCGCGATCGGCAAGAAAAATATCATAGGGTACGATGCGAAACATCATGTTGTCAGATAGTCCTGGTTGATAGCACCCTGGTCGGACTCGTCGATCTTCTACTTGCAGACGCTGTTCATCGGTGCGAAGTTTTTGAGGTAGATCACCAAACCAGTTTTGTAAACGCTGGTCGATCGCTTCTGCAAATTCAGGCGGGGCAGGTCGAGGCGGATCTTCCATTAGGAAACCTCTAACAGCAGTTTCATCAAACTGAAAAAACGGAAGATTGCGCCCTAAAAATTGCACATAGCGCTGCTCAAGACAGGCTCCCTTAAACAAATCGTCTACTGGAAATGCAGCCAATACCGTTTTGGCTCCCAGCTTTTGTATCGTCTCTAAAGTGCCTAAAAAATGATTGTCTTCGACCGACCACATCGCACCCGAAATCTCGACTCCCTGACGCATCCAGCGGGGATAGTAATCTTTATCCCTGGCATAGCCTACATACTCGACACCCGCAGCCTCACAGAGTTGTTGAGCGATCGCAGACTCCCGATTTGGAACGTCATAGAGATTAACTCCATACATACTAGAGGAATCATTTGCAGCAAAAGGAATCACGCGAGAATCCATACCGCCACTCACATAAGTCACAACGGGAGAAAGATGAGGTAGCGTGCGGATTTTGATTGCAGTTTGAACGGCTTCAGTCAAGTTATCTACTGCATGATCGAAGCTAGAAGCGAATCCAGTTTGAAAGGGTTGCCAGTAGATCCGATGACAGGAAGTAGAATCCTTGAGTTGCCAGCACCAATGGCTCGCAGCACCTGCATATTTGATTTCGTTGTAATAGGTGTGAGGAGGCGTAATTTTCCATTCCCGCAAAAACTCTGCCATCGACACACGATCAGATGTTGTATGAGTTTGAGAATCATTAGTGATCGCATCGGGGAACGTCGAAACTATACAGTTCTTAGCTGACTCAGCACGATATAGAAATGCTGGATAGAAACCAAAATGATCAGTTAGTAAATGAACAGTTTGCTCCCGTGGATCGTAAATGAGGACAAGTGCAGAGCCATTAAATCGTTCGATTGCAGCAACACCACCAGATAAGTAGCGATCGAGCAGCAGACGATTACTCAAACCTCCCGTAAATTGACTTAGCCCTTCAGCCCGTAACCAGTCTGACTCTTCCCAAGCGACCCGCCCCGACGTAATGACACGCACCCCCGTTTCAGCATGATAAGCAGGCGCAAACAAGTCAGAGGGATCATGGCTCACCCAAGCGATCGCTAAATTTTCCTCAACGATCGTCTCCACCGATTCCCCTGGAAAACAGATTAGACGATCAACAGATTGTTGAATGCGATCGCGATCAGAATGACCCAACATTGCATATAAGCCTGCCATTTCTCTAACCTTACTTCCGTTTACCTGACACTCTTAATCAACCGACACCTGATGCGGCATTTTTTACGCGACTGATTGACTCAACTGATACACTTTACGCTCGAAAAAGTTAACCTAGCTGACTGGTAAAAGTTGACTGGTAAAAGTTGACTTTCCAAATCCTGCAAACCCGCCCACAGCAAATTTTCTCAGGTTCTCTGCTAGATTTACTTACACGACTTTAATGCTTTCAAATCGCCTAAAGACATAGCGAGTTGTCCACAAGGTAAATAAAGTCTGAAACACAACGTGGGTCACTAAAACAGAAATTGCAACACCCAAAACATGCCAGTGAACTCCAATCAGCAAACCTGCTGCAAAAATACCTGTAAACATACAGCTTGCTAATAAATCTAAACCTGGCTCACCTACTGCCAGCAACACCTGAGAAGCCGCATCTGCAAACGGGCGCGTGATAGCTGATAAACAGATTAAAATTAAAATTGGAATCGCTGCAATCCACTTTTGACCGAATACAAGCGGAACATAAATAGGAGCCAAACTAGATTGCAATAGGACGACGGGAATGATAATTAATGCGATCGTCCTAAAGCTGCTCAGATAACGCTGGCGAAACTGCAACCAATTCGATCGCACTGCACACAAATGAGGAAACAGCGCTGAGTTGATGGCATTGATAAAACTCAAGCTAATTCCCAACCCCGCATTAAAGGCAAAGTAGTAAACGCCCAACTCTTCGATACTAATAAACCAGCCTACAATCAAATAATCTAAATTGTTGCGGAGGGTTTTGAGAAGCTCGATGCCTAAGACGCTGCGCCCAAAGCGAGCAATCTCCCCCCAATACTGAGTCGAAAAGCCTTGAGTCGGCCGCCAGGGGTGACTTCTGTAGTAAATGATCACCCAAATGGGAGCCACTAAAAGTTTGGGCAACACGATCGCCCACATGCCCCATCCTAAAGCCGCAAAGCAGGCAGTTAATAAATTATCTAATGAAACCTGCAATACATTGGTAACGGCTGTGACCTTCAGTTTATTCTCACGCTGGATCAGGATCGACTGTATATAGGCAATCGGAACGATTAAATAAACAAGTGCGATCGTGCAAATGGGAAGAATCAAGCGATCGTCACGGTAAGACCATGCAATTAGAAACGCTGCGATACATTGAGTGATGAATAGACTGAGATAGATAATCCAATTGAGCCAGTAGGCCGCGATCGATAGCTCCTCCAACCGTTCTTCTTCGACTTGAATGAGTTTTGAACCAATCCCAAACTTAGTAAATACTTGAACAAATTCATTAGTCGTCAACACAACAGCCGCTAGACCATAATCATAGGCTGTTAAGAAATGAGCCAGCGTGACAGTCGTGCCCAGACGAAACACTCGAATGATTACTTCTGAACCACTCAGCCAACTCAAATTACGAATAAATTGGCTCGAAAATTTCTGCTTAAAAAAACTAGTTACGACTTTAAGAGCGTTCACGGGAGCATCCCCACAAGTTAAAAATCTGTCTGAGGTATTGCACCAATTTGAATTTAGAATTCCCAACTTATGGGAATGATCACCTCAAGAATTCAAGGTTTTTTTGAGCAACCCTTCCCAAGAACTGACATACATTTCCCAGGCATCTCTCACGGATTCGCGCCCATTATTTCCCCAAGTTTCTAATGTCTCGGCTGGGAGAGCCGCGATCGTTTGTATTGCATCTGCTAGCGATCGTGGATCATCTGGTGAAACCAAAATTCCACAATTCTGAATCTGCTCACTGAGTCCATCCACATCAGAGACAATCACAGGTTTACCTGCCGCTTTGGACTCGACGCAGACATTGCCCCAAGGCTCCCAGCGAGAAGGAATCACCACAACATCACAGGCAGATAAAAAGGCAGGAACATCTTGAACAGTGCCCCAAAATTTAACGTTGGGTTGCCCTTGAGCGAGTTGTCTGAGCAGGGTTTCATCTTCACCATAGCCCCCTAGATTGAGTTGCAGATTGAGGTCGGATACGAGACGAAATGCCTGCAACAAAACATCAAATCCCTTCTGCTTAGAAAAGCGACCATAGGCACCCAAAACGAATGGCTGGTTAAGAATTTTTGAGGGCACTGTAAAGTTCTTCTGACAAACACAGCACTGATTAATTAACGTGAGTTTTTTAGGGGAAACCAGGTGGTTTTGCTGCATCCATTTTTGCTGCCCTTCAGAGATAGAAACTACTTGATCGACCACTCCGTAACAAAGCCTGAGCATGAATCGAAATCGAGCTAAATTTTCAACATTGTGCGCTTCAAATCCAGCCGAGTAGTGGTGTTCGTGAATGACTAAGTGTTTGGTGTAGAGCTTGATTAGAGATAGATTGAGCGATCGCTTCCAGGAACACGGATTGCGAAAGATCACAATGTCAGGATGATTGGTTTGCAGAATAGGTAACACTTCATGCGATCGCACTACTCTAAACTCAAACTCATCGCCTAATCGAGACTGTGACAAACAGCGCATCGTTTGGGTGACACCGCCGATACTATGGTCATCCAGTACTTGTAAGATTTTTGGTTTCATGATCAATTTCAATAGGGGCAAAAATTTTAACGGGTTCCTTAAAGGCAATCCCCATGATGATGAGAGCGGGGTAAAAAAGGTAAGCCAAAATTTCTAGGTTCTCGCCAAAGGTGTAGAGAAATAGAATAAACACCATACTCAACCCCAGTCTGGCTACTCTACTAGATTGAGACTTCACCGCCAAATCAACAAAGCTATAAGCCAGTGGAATCGCCAGCGCAGCAAACCCAACCAGCCCTTTGACATAAAGCAACCCAAACCAGGAATGATGCGACCCGATCGGCATAAATTCAACTAAATGCGGCCCCGGTTCAACAATGCCATGTCCCCAAATCGGGGCTTCTGTTTGCCATCGTTCGACCGCAATTCTCCCCAAAGCTTCTCGAACTCGCGAAGAGGCGGCTCTAGCGGATTTGAACTTTTCTTTGAAGTCCTGTAAGGCTCCTAAAATAGTTGGTGAAACGATTCCGCCAATCCAAGTGAGAACGCCTAAACCAATTAGGGGAACCGGACGAGACAAACTTGATAATGTGCGCGTGATTACCAGTACAACGGGAAACGCCAACAACGCTAAACGAGACACCGAAATTACACACATAAAAATTGATCCAGCGATGCCTAAAAACCGCCATTTGGGATCTTTTTCCTCAAGCGCTAAGAAGAAGTAGACATTACCCATAAAGCCGAGTGCAGGGGCCCAGGGGGTAAACAGTCGCCACCGGGGTTGACCATTACTGGGATCAATTTCATAGAGGCTGGGCGCAAAAAATTCGGGGCCGGGGCCACCAATCAACCGGAGTGGTGACACATAAGGAGACGGTGGTAAATGCGCCAGATACGCTAAAAAGAATAGCGGGAACAACACAAGCGTTTGCAATCCAATAATGCAGGCGATTCGATAAAGTAACTGCGGTCGGATCTTCATCGCGCCCACTAAAGGAAACACAGCTAACAATGCCCAGCCCTTTGCCCACCCGATCGACGACTTGATGATCATGCTGGTTTCTAGATTGAAATCTAAATGACCCATAACCAGGGCCACTTCCATCATCAGCATTCCAGCAATCCACACCCAGGTCGCCCACGGGATGCGAATCTGATCTTCTGGCGGCGTGTCATCGGTCTGGTTCCACAACTGACGAATTAGATCGCCAAATAAAATCCAGCCGACCACCGATCCGACGACATACAATCCTCCAATAATAAAGAACCCATACGTCCACAGCAGGCAGTACCACAGAACTTTCTCAGAAAAATTTTCTGGTTTGATCATGCCTTTTCACTGCCCAACGTGGGATCGATCGGCAACGCAGGTAGAGAAGAAACCGAGGACTTTGGACTACGCGCGATCGCCATCAGCCGCTTACGCCACCAGAGCAGAGCAAACCCCCCACTAGAAAAAATAGACCCGATTACCGCCCCGGCAATCACGAGAGACTTTTTGGGAGCACTCGCTTTGTCGGGCAAACTCGGTTCTTGCACCATTTGAATCAGTGGATAAGCTGTAAAAATATCGGACTTGCCCAGATCCAATTTCGCCACTGTAGACGCAAAAACCGCTTCTGCCGTCTGCATTTCTCGCTTCATATTTTCCAGGGTCGTTTGTCCCTGAGCCAGCCCGTTGAGCCGTGATTCTAAAAGCTTGATTTGCTGGTCGATCGATTCAGCTTGGGCGGTCAATCCTTGAAAGTCAGCCTGCACAGCCACCAGATCCCGAAACAACCCAGCCCGGCCCGATTCGTTAGCCGTTAGCTGAATCGCCCCCAGCATTTGTGGATCGATTGCACGACCAAGGAGCGATCGACTGCGATCGGACACTGCCGCTTGAGACGCTTCTAGTCTGGCTTTCTCCTTGATCACACTGGGATGGTTGTCTCCCCACTTTGATAACAAAACGGATAACGTCGCGCTGGCTTCACTGTAGTCTTTTAAGTTTTGCTGAAACAGTTGGTCAGCCTGCAACACAAAAGCACTGGCAGCTTGCTGAGGCGAAATTTTTAGACTGGCAGACAGTTGTTGAAGCCGATTGCCCACTTGCTGCTGTTGGGCGATGACTTCAGCCCGTTGACGACGCAACTGTTCTACGTTGACCGAGAGATTGTCGATCTGCCCTGGAAAACTCAATCCAGACCTCAACTTAAACTCAGAAAGTCCTTGCTGGGCCTCAACAAGTTTAGCTTTCGCTGACTGCAACGTGGACTGAATGCCATCATCGCGTCGGGCTAATTCCTCAACTCGCAGTAGGGTTAACTGACTGACCAAGGCTTTGTAGAGCGCTCGTGACTTTTGTTGAGCCTCTTGAGCGCTGCCCCCCGTCACCTCAAACTTCATAATCGTGGTGTTGTCGAGCAGCTTAATCTTAGGTTCTCCAAACTTCTCAGGAGGAAGGTTGACGATCGCCGCCGCCTTTTTGATCACCGTTTCACTGGTCGCGATGAACTGATAGTTCGCTCTAGGATCTTGAGTCGGGCCGCCAAACGGCGAACTACTCGAAGAACTCGCTTGACCAATATCTGGCAAATTCACGCTTACCCCCGGCCCCGACCCTGGAAGAATTAACGCCCACTCGCTGATGTAAGTTGGTTTTGCGACCTTAAGAAAAAACAGCGTTGCGCCCCAAATCGCAGAATTGACGACGAGACCCATAAAGACATAGCGTTGCCATCGTCCTTTTTTGGCAGGCTTTAGGAGGGCTTGATTGGTTGCATTCATCATTTTCTAAGCAGATTCAGCAATAGCGAGAAGGGAGAAAAGATGGCACCCAGAGTATCCGCAACGCTTCTCATGTTGGTGGTTTTGGAGTCATAGCAAGCGATGCCATCGTCCGGCATCAGAAAAGGATTGGTCGCATCGTCGTTGGTTTTTCGCAGCAGATCTTCGATCGGGCGTTCCATGACTTTCGTTTCTCCGGTCATACGATCAGTACGAACTAGCAGCGCTCGACGTTTGGCATTTTCGGTGCTGCCCCCGGCGCAGTTTCCTGCAATGACCGCCTGAGACAAACGAGAACCATAGACAAAAGCCGTCGCATCTTTGTTCACTGAGGCACCCGAATTGCTGCTGGCGGGCTGCGTCAGATTGGATAAAAATACGCGCACGCCCGGAATCGTGATCTGAGAGGGGCGAATTAGCTCAGGATGCACTTTTTGAGTATCGGGCACAATAATCTGATCACCCGCCACCAAGGGAATGTCTTGAATGATTTCTCCAGAAAAAACGCCAGAAAGGTCGATCGTCGTGGCTTGTCCGTTACGAATCAGGCGAATGTTCTTCACATCGGCGTTGGGCATGACACCTCCTGCTTCTCGGATAGCCGCAATCAAAAACCGCTCTGGGGGATAGTCTCCGGATGCTTGGGTGATGCGGGCCCGCGCTTCGGGACTACGCTGATTGAGCAAGAGACGACCCGGCTCAAAGGTTGCACCTGCGACACTAACTTGAATGGCTGACCACTCTACAGGCTGTATGGTGACTTGCAAAAAACGGGGATTAAACAGTCGCTTTTCGAGCAGGGTTTGGGACAGCGTTTGTTCGATTTGAGCAGGTTCTAGTCCGGCAACGCGAATCGGCGGTAAATAGGGAATCTGAAGCGTCCCATCAATATTGACCTCGTAAATACCATTAAACAATTCGCCTTCAGGAATCGAAACTTTGAGGCGATCGCCGGGTGAGAGCGGCAAACTCAAGCAAGGTTTAGAAATTAGCGTGACGATCGTACCCGTGAGAATACTTAAAAATATCAATTTCTTTTTCATTTTCAATTCCTCAAGCTAACAGCAGGGCAAACTGGCTGACGCGATCGCGCAGAGCTTGAACAAACAGTTTCAGATGGTAGACATGCTAGAAATACAAATAATCTTAGAACTCCGATTGCTGTCAAGATAAAACAGAACTCATCTTCCTTCTCTGAGTGAGATTACTTAAAAAGCTCTTTTACTTCTGTAACCTAGCTCAGGGCTAAGTTAATCTACTGAAGTAAGACCAGTCGCATAAAAAGCACGCTGTAGAATACACTCAAGTTATTAATACAAGTATCAAGGGTATGTTAACCACGTTAGGATAGTGCGGATAGCACGGATTGTTGCCTGAATATTAAAGTGTTCTATCTCAACCTTGCTCTTGACAGGTATACCCTTATGAACCCCACAATCAAAGTTCTTTATCCTTCTGGAATCTTAAACAGCACTCAAGCTGACCTGTTTAACCAGGAAATTAATAGTAGTCTCAGTACTGGAGTACGAAATATCTTAGTTGACTTTAAAGAGGTCAGCTTTATGGATAGTTCTGGTTTGGGGCTGTTGATCGTTGCCCTCAAAACCGTTAAAGCAGAGGGAGGCAAGCTTTCTCTTTGTTCAGTTTCTAATGAAGTCAAAATCGTGTTTGAACTCACTGATGTTGAGCAATTTTTTGAAATCTTTTCCGACCGAGACAGCTTTGAGCGATCGCAGCCATCAAGTTTAATTTCTTAAAAAACTAAATAAAAAAATTCCCCCGTCCTAGAAGAACAAGGGGAAAGAGAGGATGGTCAAACAACCAATTTATCGAACCGTCGGCTCTGTGTAAGCAGTGGTCGTTGTGCGAGGACTCCGTGCACCAGCAGCGGCCCCAATCAAGGAAGCTACCAAGCCTAAGAGAGAACCGATCGCAAACGACCAACCCGCTCTAGCCGCACCACCCGCAGCATCACGGGTTTGATCAGCTGTCACGCCAGGGCTAGGAACCACATTGGGTGCATTGGCCGCGCCCCCTGGAATGACTTGATTGGCAACCTCGCCTGCATTAGAAGCAATAATCCCAAACGCACCCGAAACGCCACTTGCTAGCAGGTAAGCACTCAGCGCCAACGTAGTTGCCCAAAGAATGGCTCCATTCAGCATCGCGGTTCCCCGATTCATGGGGCCACAAGCCCGCGCCATTACCCAGCTACCGATAAACAGCGAAATTAGCAGGCTGATGATCGACCAGATACCAACGGCACTGCCGACTTCATCCAAGTTTGAGCGAGGAGCACCCGAATTGGCGATCGTGGTTGCGCCGATGGCTGCCCCAATCCCAGTGAGAATCAATTGAGAGGCTAATGCAACAACCAGTCCAGAAATGATCGGGCCCCAACGAACGCGATCATGGTAGTCAGCAACAGGTTGGATTGTCGTAGCGTCAACAACAGGTCTATTAGCGTATGCCATGTCTTTAACTCCCCAAGAACGATAGTCTTTTGATAAGGATTTACACTTGGCATCACTTTAGAATCTGCTAACGGTATTTTATCTCTATCAGCAGAGTGAATGACACTATACCGTTAGAATGATTAAAAAAAAATTATAGAAGTTTTACTAGACGATCCAGATGGGGATCAATAAAACTATCCACTATAAGGTTGTCCATAGCTTAGTTTCTTCAAAAAAAGAATTAGGATCGTGAATTAAACAACCTGTAATTCTCGCGGTTTCGCTTCGTTTAATTCGGCTTCTGCCCCCTAAATCCCCCAAATTTGGGGGACTTTGAACCGCGAAACTGCCTTAAATTCTAGAATGTCTGCTTTCTCAAAGTCCCCCAGAATGGGGGATTTAGGGGGCGAAGCAACTAGGCAATCATCGATCTTATTCAATTCACGATCCTTAGCCAATATCTGTCAATCTCTTCTCGATAGCGAGTGGAGCAAAAGCTCACCTACAGTGAATTCGCATAGGGTTATCGACCAGGTTTGCCGGAGTCCATCTTTTGCCTTTCCTGGTTACTATCTTCCATTTCTAGGGGTTAATGCTGAAACTTTAGTCAAAGGGTCAGTAATTTCTCTAGCGGTTTAAATAAACGACATTTGATCTTCCGTGTTTGCGCTAATCAAATTCAACTTGTCCGAAGCGTACCTTGATACAGAAGCCGGAAACTCCGAAGCAAGTCTAAACCAAGAGATTCGGCAGACTGAAATCTAATCACTCATGTTCAGGGAATTACAACAATGGCTGTTGAAAAAGTAAACTCCTCTTCTAGCTTGGCTGAAGTCGTCGATCGCATTCTCGACAAAGGGATCGTTATTGATGCCTGGGTTCGCGTTTCGCTCGTTGGGATTGAACTGTTAGCGATCGAAGCTCGCATCGTTATCGCTTCTGTTGAAACCTATTTGAAGTATGCCGAAGCAGTTGGTTTGACCTCTCAAGCTGCTGTTCCTTCTGCTTAGAAGTTAGATGCTGGGGGGTTAAGTCTGGCGCTCCCCAGTTTCATTGTTTACTCAGATAGATAAATCTCCTCTGCAAAAACGCTTTTAATCATGGCTTTGAAAGACTCCTGGCAACAGCAAAAACAGCAGCGCCAACAAGAAGCAATCCAGCGTCGGAGACAGGTGAGTGAAGCTTTAACGTTGACTCAGAAAGACCGTCAGGAAAAAGCCTCTCAGCTTCGTAGCGACCTAAGTTTATTTCGAGAAACGCTGCTGAGTAACGATCGTGTTCGCAATGCAGAGTTTCAAGCCTTCTATTCAAAATTGCAGGACAAAACTCAATCTTTTTTGACCGAGGCAAAAGAGCAGCGTCAAAAGCAGTCTCAACAAGTTGCCCAACACTTAAGTGAATTTGTCCAACGTCTTCAACAGCAAACCGCGAGTTTTTTGACAGTTACAGAAGTTGAAAGAGGATTAATGGCACAGCAGTTGGCCAATGATCTTCAGAGCTTTCGAGTTGCTCTAAATGAAAGCGTGTCTTCTCTACGTCAAGATATTCGATCAGAGCTTCAAGACTTACAGATCGAAACAGACCTTTTGCTTCATCAGAGCCGACAACAGCGCCTCAAAACGCAAATTCGTCTGACTCGACATCTAGCTGCTTTTACAGAGACCTTGCGATCGAATCTCCAAACCTACTTATCAGAAGTCAGCGCTACCCGACAACAACAAGCAGCACAATTGACCGAAAGGCTGCACCAAAATCAAGTCGATCGCACCACCGAAATGAAGGCTTTGTTGGCAAGTCTGGCAGAGTTTCGAGTGCAAATTCAGCAATATCACGCGAGTCTAAAAAGTGCTGTTTGGGGAGATGTTTCGATTGAGGTGCCCACGATCGCTCAGAAGTCTGCCGCTCCGCTAAAGGCTTCTACCCCTCTTCCTGCAACGGTTTTAGAGACTTCCCCAGTCCAGGTCAAAATAGCCCAACCGACTAGCGCGATCCTGCCCAAAATCGCTGCTCCCATTCTCGAAGCCGACTACGAAGAAAAAATTTATCAGTACATCGATTTGATGGAAGGTGCGCGGCTCACGGAAATCGAGTCGTCGTTGGGAATCAGTCGGTTTCAAGCGGTGGATGCCTTGCGATCGCTGATTCAAAAAGGGTTAGTGACCCAGCGCGATCGTGTTTACCGCATTCAAGAAGATTTCACTGTTTAATTCCACTGTTTAGTTGAGGATTCATCACCGTGACGACTGTTCTTCGTGCCAGCCCCCGCCGATTTGTCAGTACACCCTCGATCGAGCGAGTTGCTGTTAGAGCTTTGCGCTATTTGCAATCTGGATTTTCAGTACATCTGCGCGGCCCAGCCGGGACGGGTAAAACCACATTGGCGCTTCATCTAGCTGATCTGTTGACTCGTCCAATCATGTTGATCTATGGAGATGATGAGTCCAAAAGCTCTGATTTGATCGGCAATCAGTCTGGCTACACGCGCAAAAAAGTAGTCGATAACTACATTCACAGCGTTGTCAAAATTGAGGATGAACTTAAGCAAAACTGGGTTGATTCTCGGTTGACGCTGGCTTGTCGAGAAGGATTCACGCTGGTCTATGACGAATTTAATCGATCGCGTCCAGAGGTGAATAACGTTCTGTTGTCTGCTTTAGAAGAGAAGCTGTTAGTTCTTCCCCCCAGCAGCAATCGGACGGAATATATTCGCGTCAATCCAAACTTTAGAGCAATTTTTACCTCTAATCCAGAAGAGTATTGCGGCGTTCACTCGACTCAAGATGCGCTAATGGATCGGTTGGTGACGATCACGATGCCTGAGCCAGATGAGTTGACTCAGCAAGAGATTTTGGTACAAAAAACTGAAATCGATCGCGCCAGTGCCCTGATGATTGTTCGCTTGGTCAAAGCCTTTCGAGTCAAAACCAAAGGTGAAAAAATTTCGGGACTGCGATCGTGCCTGGTGATCGCCAAAGTTTGCCAAGAACATGAGATTCCCGTCTCTCCCATGAATGCAGACTTTCGAGAAATTTGCTCAGACGTGTTGCTGTCTCGGATTGGCATAGCGATCGACGATGCAACTAAGATTCTCTGGCAATCGCTCAATGACATGTTGCACAACGATTTACTACAAACTCCCGTTGAGACGTTAGCCTCTGATGCCATTCCGTTTGCCGAGGTCGCTACAGAACTGGAAGAACCCTCAGAATTGACCGTCAAAGAACAGCTAGTCGAGCTATTTCGCGAATTGACCGAATCCGCTGAAGCAGCATTACCAGAAGAATTGCCAGAAGCGTTACCAGAAGAAGCGCCTGTTACCGAAGCCAGCATTGCCCACGAGCAAGAGATTTATGAGTATTTGCTGAAATCAGGTGCCGTGAGAATTGCCCAGATTGAGAGTGATTTGGGCTTGACGCGAGTGCAAGCATTGGATGCCATTCGGACATTGGCGAAAAAAGGATTGGTTGTGCATCGCGATCGGCTTTTCTCGGCTCAATCAGTTCCTGCCGAGGTTGAATCATGACAACTAGCCCCATGCGCTCTGCGGTTGGACGAGACGCTGCGAGAGGCATCACCACTTCGACTCCCGGCTCAACGCTGGCAGATGTTTTAGAAAGAGTGCTAGATAAAGGCATTGTGATTGCTGGAGACATTTCTATTTCTGTTGCGACGACAGAGTTGATTAACATTCGCATTCGTCTACTCATTGCATCAGTTGATAAAGCGAGAGAAATGGGCATCAACTGGTGGGAAAACAATCCTCACTTTAGCCAGCAGTCTCAGGGCTTGATAGAGGCCAATCGCCAACTAATAGAGCGCGTTGAGAGCCTGGAAACCGAGTTAAAAGCGCTTCGTCCCGCTTCGACTCCAGAGCTATCTAGTTCCGAATCTCTTCCCAACTCCCTAGAAACGCTTTTAGATGACTTATGATTACCGTCAAAACGATGAAGCAAATTGCGACGAGCCGCGTGATTCCTGGTTGTCGGGCTGCCAATCATTTGGGCGGGCTGTTATCAAACAGCGACGATCGTGCCAGAATTGCGTCCGGAATGGGTCGGATGCGATCGAGTCAAGCCCGTCGTCAGTGGCTTAACCGCCTGTATCAAACGAGAACTCTCTAGCATAAAAGCTAACCGCAACCTTCTACAATTGAAGCAACCTTCAGCCGAGTGACCCAGTGTTTTCTGAACCGCCTGATCTCGCCATTATCAATGCTCCCAAATCCACCAAGGACAGGGGGCTTGCTCCGTTGTTGTTGACCATTGTCGAGCTAGTCAAACAACTGATGGAGGCTCAAGTGATTCGTCGAATGGAAGAAGGAAAACTCAGCGACGAAGAATTAGAGCGAGCGGCAGAAAGTTTGCAAAAGTTGGCGGAACAGGTGGTTGAAATCTGCAACATTTTTGAGATTGATCCTGCTGATTTGAACATTGACCTAGGCGAAATGGGCACGCTATTACCGAAAGCCGGAGGATACTATCCCGGTCAAACCTCTGCTAGTCCTTCTATTTTAGAATTGCTCGATCGTCTGCTTAATACAGGCGTAGTTGTCGAGGGCAGCGTTGACATCGGAGTGGCCCAACTAGATTTGATTCACGCAAAACTTCAGTTGGTTCTGACGGCGAAACCTATCTAATCGCCCCCCATTTTTCTTATGAGTTACGGACTCTACCTATACGGGATTTTTCCTACCCCTGGGCCGCAAAGTTTGGAGCTAGAAGGCTTAGACAAACAGCCCGTTCACAGTCATACCGTTGATGGATTTGCCTTTCTCTACTCAGAAGCGCAGCAAGAACGGTATTTAGCCAGTCGTCGCAATCTGTTGGGGCATGAAAAAGTTCTCGAACAAGCCATGCACGCGGGACATCGCACCCTACTACCGCTACAGTTTGGATTGATTATCGAAGATTGGGAGGCGGTGACTGAGCAGCTAACGGCTCCCCACAGCAAAAGTTTGGAGCATTTGTTTGACAAGCTGGCTGGACGACGAGAAGTAAGCGTCAAACTATTTTGGGATGCCGCTGCCGAACTGCGAACCTTAATGGACGAGGATGAAATTCTTCGCAGTCAGCGCGATCGCTTAGAGGGCAGGTCTCTCGGTATGGAAGAAATTGTCTCGATCGGACAGTTAATTGAGAAGGCAATGAGCGATCGCAAACGCACTGTGATTCAAGCCTTTCAAGATGCGCTCAATCCGCTAGCAGAAGCGGTGGTCGAAAACGATTCACTCACTGAGTCCATGATTTACAACACGGCTTACCTGATTTGTTGGGACGACGAGGCAACCTTTAGCGCTCAGGTCGAAGCTTTGGATCAACAGTTTGATCAACGCTTAAAAATCCGCTACAACGACTTCACAGCACCTTACAATTTTGCTCAACTCGATCGATAGAGAATTAATACTTCATGGAACCCACAATTGCCCAGGCACAAGGACTCTATCGATTATGCTATCGTTTAACCAACCAGATTTATCCAGGATGGCAATTCAAAACAATCGACCTCGTTCGTATTGATGAAAGAACCGGAAACATCTGTGTTCTTGCTGGCGAAGGTTTGGATTACGAAGTTAAACCGAGCGGAGGGTATGAGCCATGACATCAGTCAACTATGACGCAATGGACTTAGATGAACTGCGCCGATACATGTTGGAGCATCGAGAAGACATTCCAGCCTTTCATGCTTATGTCGATCGCTCCAAGGCTGCGGGACGCATGATCACGATCGATGTCAGTGACCCAAATTGGGAAGAAAAACTCGACGATCGGCTGCGTCAATCAGAACTCAATCCAGACCACCCAAACAACATTCCTGAGCAATAAAAATCATGGTTCTTCGCTTATTGTTTGCCCCAATCACTGGACTCAACTGGATCGCCGAACAAATTCAAGAGCGCGCTGACACAGAGCTTGACGACACAGAAAACTTGAGCAAACGGCTGCTGACGCTGCAACTTGCGTTTGATATGGGCGAGATCCCTGAAGAAGAGTTTGAGGCGCAAGAAGAAGAATTGTTGCTGGCGATTCAGGCGGTCGCAGATGAAGAACGACTTGCCGCCCTAGAGCAGTAGGATAGGGGCAGATGTGATTCATGCCTGACCTATGATTGAGCAAGCCACACAGCCCGAAGTTTATCAAGGACAGTTTGGAGATTTTACGATTACGGAGCGCGATCGCCAGGGAGTTGTGATCTATCGAGGCGGTCTGATGGTGGCAGCGCTGAGTTTTGCGATCGGGACTGGACTCGTTCTCTCGCAAGGCAGTCAAGCGATCGGGTTACTGACTCCGCTTTATTTCTGCTTTTGGGCGGCGTTGGGCGTTAGTTTGTGGATGATTCACATTTACTTAAAGCCACTGCATTTGGCGCTCCAGGCATTTTGGGCGATCGGGGGCGTTGCTTCACTGATTCTGACTTTTGGCAAGAGTGAACCGTTGGCTTTGCAGGTTTATCAGCATCCAATCACAATTTTGGGCGTTGGATTCACCTTTGCTGCGCTGACTGGAATCTTCTTTAAAGAGGCGTTTTGCTTTAACCGATTGGAAACTAAACTGCTGGTGCCGATCGTTCCGATGCTGCTTTTGGGGCATTTGTTTAACTTGTCTGGCTCGTGGGAAGCGACCTTATTGGGTGTTTGGGCGGTTTTGTTTGTGGTGTTCGCAATTCGTAAAGCGATTCAACAAATTCCTCCAGATATTGGCGACAAAAGCGTATTTGAGTACTTGAAAAATCAATCGAGCGCTCAGTCTCTTTGATTGGAGTGATTTTTTAATTCAAAGATGCTCCTCATAAGAATTGATTTCTGATGGGTCAAAAATGATTATGTAGGTGCGGGTAGGATGGCTGCGCTGCAAGACTTGTAGGTGTCCTTCGACATCCCTGCGACGACGAAAGCGATCGACGACAATTCTCTGCATTTTTGGCAACAGCAAAATCAGACACCCTGGCGAAAGTTGGTTCTGCGAGGTCATTGCTTTTGATTGATCAAAGAAGCTGTTGATTTGCGATCAACTGATTCTATGATCTTGGAAAATGGCAGAGCTAGAGAATATTACCCGATCGGTTACTGACGACGGGCGATCGCAGTTCATACAGTTGAGAGAAGTCAGCGCAGGGACACAAACAATCCGTTCTCTCTCAGGCGTTGATGTGACCTTTTGATCCTGCGGTTGGCTCATGGTTTATTACAAAATCTGCTTTCGGGCGCTATGGAGCAGGCTGTTTGGGCGCTCTACCGATTCTGAGCAACATCATTCCACTCAACCCATCGGAAATTTCACTATGTCTGATATTGTCATTCACTGGAACAACGTTTATTTGGAAGCGATTCGTCGATCTAAGGACGAGTTGGCCAGTCCGACTCGGATCACTCGGATCGGGGCAATGATGCACGCGGCGATGTATGACGCGATTAACTCGATCGCTAAAACTCATCAGCCTTATCTTATTAGTTTGCCGACTCCGATTGACACTTCTCCCGAAGCTGCGGCGGCCTATGCGGCTCATCAAGTTTTGAGTGCAATTAACCTGGAATTGATGACCACTCATTCCACGATGCAGCCTGTGTTGAACGATCTAAAGATTCTCTTTAAAGAGGGTTTGGCGGAGTCTTTGGAGCAAATCAAAGCTGGCGCAACGGAACTAGAGATTGAGAATGGACGCATTTTGGGACAGGCGATCGCCAATGTCGTCATCGCCAAACGCAACAAAGATGGGTCTGAAAATATGGCTCCTTATGTGTGCGGCAAAAATCCGGGAGATTGGCGACCGACAAGCCCAGGCACGATGGCAGTTACGCCGAATTGGGGAAAGGTGCGTCCTTTTACAATGACCAGCGGTTCTCAGTTTCGACCGATCCGACCGGGCGGGTTTGCCACTAAAAATGAAATGCTGCGGAGTGCCGAATATGCTGTGCAGTTCAATGAGGTCAAACGGCTGGGATCAGATGCATCATGCAGCGATCGCACTCCCCAACAAACCGAGATCGCGTTCTTTTGGGCCAATGACCTTGACGGCACCTACAAGCCACCGGGACATCTTTTTCGCATGACGCAGCTTGTTGCTGAACAACAGTTACTGTCTCTAGCGGAGAATGCGCGACTGTTTGCGCTGGTTGCCCTCGCCCTTGCAGATGCTGGGATTGTTGCCTGGGATGCTAAATATTCTACAGAAATCGACCTGTGGCGGCCCGAGACAGCCATTCAGATGGCGGACGAAAACAACAATCCTGCGATCGATCGCGATGAATCCTGGGCCCCTCTATCTGTGAATCGAGACGGCAGCCGCTTTTCGCCGGCCTTCCCAGCTTATGTTTCAGGACATGCCACCTTTGGCGCAACTCATGCAGGCATTCTAAGAAACTTTTTTGGGACTGACGACATCACGTTTGAGCTTGATACAGAAGATTCGTCTTTGGAAGGTCAATCGATCACGCGGACGTTTGACAGTTTCTCGTCTGCCGCTTTGGAGAACGGGAGAAGCCGGGTTTATCTGGGCGTGCATTTTCAATGGGATGCAGACAATGGCTATATTTCGGGGACTCGTCTGGCTGATTATGTATCCGCCAATTTCTTGAAGCCTCTGCCTAGCTGTGTTCAGGTGTAGTCGATTCAATCCATTCAAAAAGCCTGTATCAGTAGGGACGTTGTACACTCATAGCGCCCCTACTTTTCTGTTTGAAAAAATTATCTGATAGATTCAGTAGATTGAGGATCGACAGTGTTTTTTTGATTACCGACTTTCGATCCCCTGACTCCCTTTCAAAAGGCTGACTTTGAATCGGCTCCTCCTTGTTTAACGTGAATTCGATGGAGTTTTCTCGCTTCGTTATTGGGCACTTCTGCCCCC
>NZ_JBJPHS010000049.1:0-41992 GCF_052939495.1 Phormidesmis sp. 146-12
TATCCTGTGCTTGTATTGTCGTCAGGGCAATTCAAGTTTTCGGATAGGCACTTAGGGGGCTGCCTGGAGTGATTGCCACAGCGAGAGATTTCATCGAATTCACGTTAACTTGCTCAACGGGTCTCAAATAGGGAACGCGCCACCCGTCATTTTTGAAGTTGGAGCAGAAGGGCTGAATCTAATACGGCTGATCGAACCCGTTCTGCTTATTACAACTGCTTCAAATGGCTCCCCTTCACCGACTACTGGACGAGGGCCAGGGCGCGTTTGGTCAAAGCATCAGCGGTAATGCCATTCACAGCCATCAATTCCCCGGCACTGGCAGTCGTTTCGCCCCGCTTCCAAGCAAAGGTGTCACGATTGGCAGAACTCCGCAACATCAAAGGTTCTAGCATTCCACTTGCGCCTCCCGTCACCCCAATCAGCGCGTCTCCACCAAACATCGCCTCAAACTTAGCGTCATCCAAAAATTCGCCATCTGGTTGAGAACACAGATCCCACGCGACATCGTGAGAACGGTACAGCCGACGAGGATTGACGATCGAAACGACTCGCACCGACAGTCCTTGTGCCTCTAGCTGAGAAGCGGCTTCTAAAACAGGCAGCAGCGTCATATCGCCGATCGCCGCAAACACGACTTTTTTACCCGCATTTGGCGTTTCGTGAAGGACGATCGCGCCCTCTTTCAAAGCCTGACGCGCCTGCTCAAAGGTCGTGCGAATCGGCAACGGAGACTTACTCGCCGTAATCACAACGCCCTTATTTTGGGTAGACAGCGCCCACTCATAGCACACCTGAATACTATTAGCATCCGGTGGAAACAGCGGAAACACATTGCCATTTCGCATCATGCTGGCAAAATAGGCTTCGATTTCAGGACGTTGGTGAGTCCAACCATTACGACCTTGTTCGAGGGCCCCAGCCGTGAATAGCGTAATTGTCGAAGGAGTCGGACGGCGCAATTCGGCCATCGCCTGGGTCACCGTTTGCCAAATCGGAACGCCATTGATCGCAAACGATTCATACGAACACCAGAGCGATCGCCCCCCCATCAGTGCCAAACCGGCCGCCAATCCCGCACAGGCATCTTCACTCAATGGTTCATAAACCTGTCCTTTGGGAGCCTGGTTATACAGCGCATCTTCGACAGGGTGAATGATTCGTAAAGCCTGGTTGATGTTGGCGATTCCAGACGCTTCATTACCATCCGCATTCGTGACGACAAACGCACGATCGCGCTGTCCCACCGCTCCCACTAACAAGCCCATTGCTGTCGTCGAAACTTTGGAGTCTCCAGTTGCGAATTCTTCGAGCGGCAGTTGTCCCAAATCTGGCAACGGTAAGATCGATTCGGTGACGACCGTTTTGCTGGCTGGCCCGCCCCCCGATCGTTCGCAGTTGGTTCGCACAATATCCCAGGCGGCGGGTGAGAGGGCCCGAGCTTTGAGCGCCGAAATAATGTCGGCATTCTCTAACGTATGTTGAGCATACAGGTTATGGGATTTTGCGCCTCTAGCATGAACGCCCGCACCTTTGAGTTGTTTAATAATCAGAACGGTGAGCTTGCCGCCGAGAGCCGATTTTGCTGCGCGATCGGTGGCTACCAAAACTGCCTGGGTGAATTCCAATCGGCGATCGAACGAAAACGCCGTACTGTCTACATAGGCTCCGGGCTGATTGCGATCGTCATAGTCCTTTGCGTCAATTAGAACTACCTCTTCAAACCCATTGCCGCGCCAGTAAGTCAGCATTTCCTCGTTGGATTTGGTCGAAACCATACTGTGATGCTCTTGCGAAAAACCATTCCACACCAAAACGGGCAAGAAATTGGTCACCGTCGGATAAGCCGTGTGAAAATGCGCCATCGCGCTGACGATATACGGCTCGCCCAATCCCCCATCGCCCACCGTAAAGGGAAATAGCTTGTCACGATGCAACAGAGCCGCCGCCATCGCAAAGTGTTGACCCTGACCCAACGGGCCGGCCGGGGCCAAAATGCCTGGAATAAAGCCCGACAAATGTCCTAACAGCCCGTGCTTTTCTCGAAAGCGATCGCGCAACTGCTGTACGGTTTGAATGCCCATATCTTCAAGCGATCGATCCAAAAACATCGCACTGTAGAAACCGGGAGCATGGTGGCCCACTTCGGTCATGATATTTTTGTAGCCAAGCATGACCAGGGCTGCGTACGCCTCGACCTGACTTGCAAATCCGCCAGGGTGCCCCGATGCCTTGCTCGCCGTCACTTGCAAAATCAAATAGCGCAACGCATCCGCCGCTAACAACGTTTGATAAGCCGCAGTCGGATCAGTGGGGTCAGCGATCGCCCCTTTGCCGGATACGATCGCCGCAGCTTTACCGTGCGTTTCAAAACCAGGGAGCGCTTCACCAAAATACTGAATGCCTTCACAAAAGAAGGGAGCGGTTGACTGAGGGTTTGGGGTGACTGCGGTCATGCTTCAGATACCTGTGATGAGTGAGTTAACTCTTACTCATACTACATAGAGGGGTGTGCAAAAAAGAAATCGTGTCGCTGATGGAAGGGATTAGAAAAAGGGATGAGGGAGGAGGGAAGAGGGATGAAAGGTGTGATTGAGCGTTTGAGTTGGGTAGTTGAGAGTTTAGTCACCAGAACTTTGAGAATAGCGATTAGCATGGAGTAACGATCGCTTCCACCTTTTGGGGCTTGCTAAGAACTAACTTCACACTCCTAGCTCCTCCCTCCTCTCTCCCCTCTTCTCCCTCCCCTCTTCTCCCTCCCCCTATGCGTGACTTTCTCAAACACACTTTTGCGACCCTGCTTGGCATTCTGATCTTTATGGGTCTTAGCTTTGGCGGCCTGCTGCTTTTGGTCATTGCTACAGCGTCTAGAGACCCGGAGCCACGGGTTAAAGATAAGTCAGTTTTGGTGTTTGACTTGTCTCAGACGATTACGGACTCTAAGCCCAATTCCAGCACTCGCGAAGTTCTCAACGAAGCGCTGGCTGGAGATGAAAGTGAGAGTATTACGTTAAAAACGGTGCTGGATACGATCGACGAGGCGACTCGAGACAAACGCATTGTTGCCCTCTTTTTACACGGGGGAAGCGGGGCCAGCAGTTCTGGGTTTGCCACACTCAAAGAAGTGCGTGAGGCGCTGGAGCGATTTAAGGCGGCGGGTAAAAAAATCTATGCCTACGATGTGGATTGGGCAGAGCGAGAATATTATCTAGCCTCGGTGGCCAACACGCTGGCGGTGAACCCGATCGGGCAAATGGAGATCAACGGTCTTAGCTCAGAAAGCATGTTTTTTGCGGGAGCGTTGCAAAAATATGGGGTGGGCGTGCAAGTGACGCGGGTCGGCAAATATAAGTCGGCGGTCGAACCGTTTCTGTTAACCAAGCGCAGTCAGGCCAACCGAGAGCAAACCCAAAAACTGCTGGGCGATCTGTGGGGCGAATTTCTAACCACCACCAGTAAAGATCGCAAAATGACCGTGCAGCAAATGCAGGCGATCGCCGACAGTAAAGGCACGCTCACCGCCGACGAAGCGCTTAAATCCAAGCTGGCAGACAAGGTGGCTTATTCTGACGAAATGGTATCAGAACTCAAAAAAATTACGGGCGAAGACGACGAAAATAAATCTTTCCGACAAATCAGTTTGAGAACCTACGCCAGAGTTGCCGAAGAGGCCGTGCAAAAGCGAGGTGGCAAAAATCAGATTGCAATTATTTACGCTGAAGGGGATATCGTCAACGGTCAAGGCGGCAGCGGAGATGTGGGCGGCGATCGTCTGGCTCGACAATTGCGCCAACTGAGGCAAGACGACGATGTAAAAGCCGTGGTGCTGCGTGTTAACAGTCCGGGGGGCAGCGCGACCGCTTCAGAGATTATTCAGCGAGAAGTCATTTTGACCAAAAAGGTAAAACCGCTGGTTGTCTCAATGGGCAGCGTGGCGGCCTCTGGGGGCTACTGGATTGCGACTTACGGCGATCGCATCTTTGCGGAGGCGAATACGATCACAGGGTCGATCGGCGTGTTTGGGTTGCAGCCCAACATTCAGAAAATCGCGAATCAAAACGGACTGACGTGGGATGTTGTCAAAACTGGACGCTTTGCAGATAGTCAAACAATCACTCGTCCCAAAAGCCCAGAAGAATTGCAGTTGGTACAGCGATCGGTCAACAAAATTTATGACCAATTCCTGACAAAAGTTTCTGACTCGCGCAAGCTGCAAAAAAATAAAGTGGCAGAGATTGCTCAAGGTCGCGTCTGGTCAGGCATTCAGGCAAAGTCGCTAGGTCTGGTCGATGAACTGGGCGGACTCGACGATGCTATCAAGGACGCTGCAAAACGAGCCAAATTAGGCGACGACTGGCAGATCGAGGAATATCCCAAATCCAGCACGTTTGAGGAACGCATTTTGCAACGGCTGTTTGGGGCGAGTCTTGAGGCTAAGACTACTGCCAAAAGTCCGTTCTCTCAACAATTTAACCAGCTTCAGGGTGACTTGACTTCGCTCAACAAGATGAACGATCCGAGAGGCGTGTATGTACGCTTACCTTTTGACGTTCGCATTGATTAAGAAAACGTGAATTCGATGAAATCTTTCGCTGCGGTTGTGAATCTAGGCAGCCCCCTAAATCCCCCACGAGTGAGAGACTTTGAACCCAAAATCTTGTCTTAAAGTCCCCCATTTTTGGGGGGTTGGGGGGCAGAAGCGCTGAAGAACGAAGCAAAAAACTCATCCAATTCACGTTAAGAAAGATGGAAAAGCTTCTCTAAACTCAGGAAGGCAGACGTTGTTTTCTGTTTCTGAAAGACTAGAGTTTGGCGTGATTCAACACTAAAAATTCATAGAAGCGCGATCGTACTCGTCCGGGATTTGGGTAGAGTAGGGTGTACTTCTCTTTAGTGTTGTTGTCATCAGTCTATGGGTATAAAAAATCAGCGCTTTCTCCTGTTCGTCTTGCTCTGTAGTGCTACGGGCGTGATCGTCGGAGGAACAGCAAGTTGGGCAGAAAGCAATCAATGTATGCAAGCTAATGTCGTGACGAATCAGTGTTTGACCCAAAGCCCTACTGTTAAAACGATCGAAGGCATGGCAACGGGGTTAGTTGCTGGGGCTGGGGCTGCTGTCGGCGCAGCTTGGCAACACAAACGACAAGGGTAGATTCAAGTTTTCATTCAACGATTTAGGACGCGGGTAGGTCGATCGACTTCTCCGCGTCTTTGTTTTTGAGACAGACTTAACGTGAATTCGATGGTGTTTTTTCGCTTCGTGATTCAGCACTTTCGCCCCCCAACCCCCCAATCTGGGGGACTTCCGGCCGGGATTTTTTGCTCAAAGTCCCTCACTCGTGGGGGATTTAGGGGGCTGCCCGGAGCGATCACCGCAGCGAAGGATTTCATCGAATTCACGTTAACGTGAAAAAACTCGACCAAATTCACGCTAAAAACTGTAACGACGATCGCCCACCCAAATTGTCAGCGGCACCGCATTGCCTTGAGCATCAATCTTCACCTCAACAACGCCGGGATTTTTGTGCTGATTTTGCTGAATATTGTCGTTAACCTCATCGCGTCGGCTTTCTGGCATGTAGTAGGTTTCTAGCCCAAATTGAAGCGAGCCATACTGACTTCGCCCTTTGAGCGCGATCTGGTTGGGCTTAAGATTAGCAGGACGATCGCCACTCACAGCGACAGGTTTCCAGGGCTTGGGGCGGTTAGCGGAATTGTCAGCCGGGGCTTGCAAAGTCACATAAACGATCGTGTCTTCAGCTAAATAGTCTTGAGTCCTAGAATAGTTGCTGTTTTTGGGCAGAGACTTCCAGCCGGGGAGTGACTTGAGATTGTCGGTTCGCGAAATGTCGTAGTTAAGGGTGACCGAGTAGCCGCGCATCAAATCGTAGGGATCGACAGGAGCCGTTTGCAGAACAGCCGTTCTTCCGGTGAGGTGGGTGTAGACTGCCTGGGCTGGCACCGACGCGATTAAGACCGTTTGCAGCACCAATGGTAGCCAAAATCGCCATTGAGGAAGGGGGTGCGCTGTCTCGACGGTTGGGTTTGCAGGGGTTGGATTTGCAGGGGTTATATTTTCAGATGTGGGGTTCATAGTGATTCCTCTGGGAGAATTTGGGGAGAGGGGGCGATCGTTCTCACGTAGCGCTCAAACCAGAGTCCGGCGGCGATAATGCCCACTCCACAGAGAACAAACACCAGCGATTTGAGCAGCAAGCCTGTCTGATATTCAAGTAGACGGCTGTAAATTTGCAGGGCTAACAGAACGATGCCAAACCAGAAAAGGCGACGATCGCCCGTTCCCAGACTTTCGCGAATCGTGCCAATTCCCAACATTGCCAGCAGCACGTTTGAGACAAAGGTGGCGAGAATTTGAATCTGGCTGATTTCTGTGTCCCAGTAGATCAACAGCCCCAAGATTACTAAAAAGCTGCCCACAATCACCGTGTTCAAATTGACGCGAAGCCTGCCCGATCGCGTTCTGCCTGATCGCACCAGATAGACCCATTCCACCACCATCAGCACCGTCAAAATCAAAATGCTGGGCAGCGATCGCCATTCTGGAAGCTCAAAATTGGGTGAGGTCGAATGCGTCAGACTCCACGCACCCTTAAAGGACAGCCAATAGAGCAAACTACCCAAAAGCAAAACGGCAACCCCGCGCGCCAGCTTCTGAAACGGTCGGCTAATCCGGGAGGATGATCGCCGCAAAAGGTCATTCCACAAACTATCGTCATAGCCCCAGAGCAAAGCGGCAGGCAAAATGGCCACCATCGCCAATCCCAGCCCAGACTGCAAAGCATTGGTAGAAATCGCATTGGACAGAGAAGACCCGACTGCGATCGCCGTAAAGAGAAACAGGACGCGCGATCGACACCAGTACGCTAACGGCAGATACATTAACCCAGCGACTAAGGGCATTTGATAGATGATTAGATTCAAGACCGAAAATTCATCTGTCCGACTCGCCTGCCACCAGCCCCACCAGTAGCCAATCCCAATCAGCATGATCGCCAACCCGCCTAGCGAAGTCAGCCGCAGACTATAGGCCATCAGCAAAACGCCAATTCCCCAGGTGAGAAAAAGTTCGTGAGGTGACCCGCCGATGTGAAACATTTGAGCCATCAGGGCCATGTTTGCGCCCAAAACGAGCGATCCCAGCAGCAAAAAGCCTTCACCAAGCCGACTTTGCCATTGGTCACGCGAACCTTTCCAGAGCCAAAATCCCGCAAAATTGATGCTGACAAACAGTGACAACAACATCGCAACTCTGGCCCCGCGCGGGATATCTTGCCAATTTGCGGCGACAAAGGTGATCACGCCCAGACCAATTAAAATGCAGCCCAAGCCGATAAGGATGCGAGTAAAGCGATTTTTGTCCTGGAGGTCGAGGCGATCGAGCTGATAGCGATCGGACAATTGCTGAAGTTGTGTCGGATTGATCAAGCCGTCAGTTTGCCAGGTTTGCACTTCTTGACGAAGCTGACGGCGAAAATTCTCGGAGGGCATGAGATACGCTCCTGTGGGTAAATGTGGCGTACTCCCAAATTCTCACAAGTCAATGGGCGAAACTACTGATTTATGCCACCTATTTAATTGGCGATCGAACCTTCGTAATTGCGGCAATCGCCAGAGGTTTTTCTACGATCGACTGGATGGCAATTCGATCGTTTGCTTGATCAAACTATTTGACAGATCGATCCTGGATTCGTCGGCGCTCCATTGGACGATCGTCGCATCTTTAAGCTGACAAACCCGTTCGCTGGTATAGATTCCCTTAATTTCTTTGCTAAAAATGGCTTGATTGAGATAGACGTAAGTGTGGCAGCCGCCATCTAATGGAAAACACCAGCTTTCAACCGTGACAGAGTGCCGACCGCTGGGCGAAGTAGAAACCGTCAAGCAGGGTTCTCGAAACTGTAAAACGAATAAAAGCCACAGGGTCAAGAATGCCAGTAGAGGAATTGACAGCGCTGAAGGAATGAGCACGATCGCCCTCAAAGCGCGAGACTTAGACGAAGTGACGGTTTGCAAGACGGCCCACAGCGAAGCTGCCAACGTCAGCAACAAGAGGATCAGCCCACTATAGCGACCTCTTAATTCGTAGCCAGGAAACCAATAGTACAGAGTCAGCAGAGTCCAGAAGAGAAAATTGAGGGCGATCGACAAACTCAAGCTCAGTGAAAGTCTTCGTCGGGACATAATTCACGTCTTTTCTTCGCAGATTGATTGTTAACCGTCCCGGATGACTCGTTCAAGTCTGCGAATTAGCGCTGAGATGATCGTTGCAAAAACGCTGCATGTTCGGCTGACTTTACGGCGGAGTCCAATTCACTGAGGCTTTAACCATGCTGAAAAAGAATCAGAAGTTTTGAATATTTTAGCTCTTACGATCGCTCCCCTTTTGCCCCGCTCGACTCACTCCGCTCTCTTTGGCACGCTGCGCTTCGGGTTGATTGATCTGCAATTGTTGGCGACCGTTGCGAATGATGCGCGTCATCTCTGCCATCTGAGCTTCCATATCGCGAAGTACTTTATCGGCGTATTGGTCAGCACCATTTTGAATGTCTTCACATTCTTCGATCGCCAGCCGCCGCAACTCGTCTAAATCTTGTTGAGCCTGACGACGCTTATGCTCAATTTCAGCAAGGGTTTGCTGTTGGATGACTTCACACTCTTCTTGCACCTGAACACGAATTTGTTGAGCCTCTAACTCTGCCTGACGAATGATCCCCGTCTCGTTTAGAATCTGAGCCGCTCGCCGCTCGGCCGCCTCGATCATGTCTTGGGCATACTGCTCTGCCTGAATGAGAATCTCGTCTTTTTGGCGAACAATCTCCTCAGCTTCGTGAAACGCTTCTGGCAGGCTCAACCGCACCAAATCAAGCTGATCGAGAAACTGATCTTCATCGACAAGGGTGCGCCGACTCCATAGCAAGCGAGGACTGTCGAGAATCATCTCCTCCAGCCGATTGAGTTCTTGCTGAATGTCGAGGTTGCCCACTCGTGCGCCCTCTGCGTAAGCGGCTCGACCTTGAGAAGCTCCGTTTGCAGAGTTATCGGGACTTATGCTGGATGATTCTTGGCGTAGCATTGGTAAATATCTAGAGCGACATGTTGGGGAACGAGATGGTCGATCGGGCCGCCAAATTTGGCAACTTCTTTGACCACGCTACTACTGAGAAAGCTGTACTCATTCGAGGTGGCCAGAAATATGGTCTCGATTTGGTCAAACAGGGTTTTGTTAGTATGCGCCATCTGCAACTCCATTTCAAAGTCTGAGACGGCGCGCAACCCTCGTAGGAGAGCAGTAGCGCCTCGCATCTGGGCATAGGTCACCGTTAGCCCTTCAAAACTATCTACTTCTACGTTATCAAGATGACGGGTGGCATGGCTAATCTGCTCCATCCGTTGTTGGACGGTAAATAAAGGCACTTTGTTGGGGTTTCGCAGGACTGCCACAATCACGCGATCGCACAGCCGAGTCCCCCGTGTGATGATGTCGAGGTGCCCAAGGGTGATGGGATCAAAGCTACCAGGATAAATGGCAATCACAGAAAAAATTTTGATGAATTAACAGAAATTGTAGAAGCAGAAGGGCGAACAGAATCGAATGATTTGAGGAAGGCTTTCTATTGAGCAAATGCACTCAGATCAGCATACCTGGATCTCACAAATCTGCAATCCGTTTTGATGTTTGGAAAGAATATTTGTGGTCAGAGAATCTGCTTGGGAGTGGGCCTGATCGTCTATGGGTTAACGTGAATTCGATGGAGTTTTTCCGCTCCGTTATTCAGCACTTCTGCCCCCCAACCCCCCAATTCTGGGGGACTTTTGGACAAGATCTCTCGTTCAAAGTCCCCCAATTTTGGGGGATTTAGGGGGCAGAAGCCGATCGAAACGAAGCGAGTCACTCTCATCGAACTGACGTTGGGTTAACTCAACGCAACCCCCTGCGGGTAACTTGAAGCGACCCCTTGCGGGTAACTCGAAGAGATCGCGATTTTCGCTTCGTTGTTCACGGCTTCTGCCCCCCAATCCCCCTTTTTGGGGGACTTTGAAACGTAGACTCTTCCCAAAAGCCTCTTATCTAAAGCCTGATTGTGAAAGGATGAGATTCTGCTTCACGATTCAATCGCTTCTGAGACGCTTGACCACTTCACCTGCCAAAAGTTGATGAGTTTCGGTCAGCAGATCGGGAATTTTGTCGGCGTGGGGACTGTTGGACAGGCATTCTTTTAAGGCTGAGGAATCGATCGCCTCTGCTCGTACGCCTGGAAACCAATGATTTGCCTGACCCAGCAGGTTGTAGCGCATTTTGGCGTAGTCGGTCATGTCGTAGGCGATCGCCAGATTTCGCAGCCACAGCACCACGGGAATATTTAAGCCGCCGGGGGTTTGTTCGTGAGTCGGGAGACCTATTCGCCAGGTGTTGAGCCAGTCTTCGCCCAGGCGTTCGATCGCAGCCTTTTCTAACCGTTCAATAATCGGGGGCAAAATTTCAGCGGCGCGATCCAACAAGTCCAACGTTTTCAGATGTTCGTCAAAATCTTGGGGACGGGCAGCCCCAACGCTCAGCGTGTGAACTTGTGGATGGCTCAGGCAAAATAAATTGTTGAAGACGATCGGACTCAATGGCGCACACAGATCCAATAATCGCGGTGACGGCTGATAGAGCAAGCCACCTTTGTTAGACGGACTGATGATAAACACGCCCATATCGTGCTGATTGGCGGCGGCGATCGCTTCCCAGTTTTGCTGGTTGATGTAATACCAGTGCAGATTGACGTAATCAAATTGATTGGTCTGAATGGTTTTCACAATCAGATCGGTTGATCCGTGAGTTGAGAAGCCAACAAACCGGACTTTGCCCTGTTCTTGAAGCTTTCGCGCCACTTCGAGGCAGCCACCCGGACGGATCGACTCGTCTAAATGACTCTCTAAATTGACTCCGTGGAATCCCAATAAATCGACGTAATCTAGCTTCAGATAGCGCAGCGATTGTTCAAAGGTTTTGAGAAACGCTTTGGGGTCGGCTGAGGGTTCGATCTTGGTTTGCACAATTAGCTTTTCGCGAGGCAACTTTGGCAAGATTTGGCCCAACTGCATTTCTGAAGTGCCGTAGCCGCGAGCCGTCTCAATGTGATTGATGCCCACATTGAGCGATCGCCGAATCGTATTCTCTAAGTTTTCTTGGCCATCAGCAGGAATCTCACGCTCGGAGACATCTTGCCACTTGTACTGATAGCGCATTCCCCCACAAGAGAAGACGGGGATTTGTAGATTGGTGCGTCCAAAGCGGCGATAGAGCATAGGAAAGGGATGAGGGATGAGGGATGAAGGGATTTGCGCTGTGAGTTTTTAATTCAGCATTGGGCAGGGAAAAAACTCTAGAGACTATCCTAACGAGTTCATGTGGGATTCTGGCGATTTAGGTTGCGGCGATCGAAGCCAAAAACTCAGAGTTGGCACTGACCTCTACAGATTTTGTTAAAAGGTTTACAGGCTTTGTTGAGGCGTTTACAGGTTTTGTTGAGACGTTTACAGGTTTTGTTGAGACATTTACAGCAAAGGCTTGAACATTTCTAAGTTTCGCCAAGACGTTTGCGGCAAATGCTTGGACGTTTACAGGTTTTGTTGCAGCCTTTATTGTGTTGGCGCGATCGCATCGACCCTTCAATCAAAACGATGCAAAACGAACTCCTTCAGGGATGACATCGCCGCCTTAAGATAGGGACATCCCCGTGAAACTTTTGCTCAAGCGACCTATGGATAGCGCGATCGCTCTACGCCGCATTTCTGTCCAGGACTATCACCGCATGGCAGAAGCTGGAATTTTTCGACCAGAGGAGCGGGTTGAGTTACTGGAGGGGCAACTGATCAAAATGGCAGCCAAAGGGACAGCACACAGTGCAGCCGTAAGTCGGGTTGAGGCATTGTTGAGAAGCTGTTTGAGAAATCGAGTGCTGCTGAGGCTGCAAGATCCGATCCGATTAAATGATTACTCCGAACCAGAACCCGATATTGCGATCGTCCTCCCTGATCCAGGCTATTACGAGAACCATCACCCCATTCCCTCAGAAGTTTTTTGGCTAATTGAGGTGTCAGACACGACGCTGAAATACGATCGCGAGGTAAAAGCCCCCAGTTATGCCCGATCAGGAATCGTAGAGTATTGGATCTTAGATGTGAATCAGCGAGTGCTTTACGTCTATCGATCGCCCAGTCAAAATGGCTATCAATCCGAGATCGCTTTGGCAGAAGAGAGCCAAATTGCACCCCTGGCATTTCCAGACTGTGTGATTTCGGTTGGGCAAATGCTGCGATCGGTGCAATAAATCGGTGAATCTACTCCAGCCTTTGAGGAAGACGACCCCTTGCAGGTAACTTGAAGAGATCGCTTCCAAGCTTGAGAGACCATAAAAACTCATCCCTCGCCCTGTTTTACATTTCACGAACGATCGGCTGTCCATCCTTAATCTCGCCAATCAGCACCACATCGGCAACATTGACAAACAAGCCGTTTTCGAGAACGCCGGGAATGTTGTTCAACGTTTTTTCGAGTTCGGCAGGGTTATCGATGCGATCGAACTTCACGTCTACCACCAGATTGCCTTGATCGGTGACAACCGGCCCGGCTTTTTTGATGCCCATCCGCAGTTCGGGTTTGCCACCGAGTTTAGCGATCGCTTTCATCACCGGAGTCACCGCCATCGGAATCACTTCCACAGGCAACAGAAAGGTTGAACCCAACTGATCCACCAGTTTGCCGCCATCTACTACGACAATAAACTGAGCCGCTAAACTATCGACAATCTTCTCCTGAGTGTGAGCCGCACCGCCCCCTTTGATCAAATTCTTCTGAGGGTCAACTTCATCCGCTCCATCGATCGCGATATCAATGCCATCAATCTCATCCAGCGACACCAGCGGAATTCCATATTGCCGTGCGAGAACGATCGCCTGAAACGAGGTCGGCACCCCTTTGATATCTTTGAGGTCACCCGACTTGAGGCGATCGCCCAACGCTTGAATGGCATAAGCAGTCGTTGACCCAGTGCCCAGCCCTACAATAGAACCAGACTGCACCCTGGCGGCGGCGGCGACTCCCACCTGCTGTTTCATAATTTTTGCGGGGTCAGTTTCTGCGCTCATAATCAAATCCTATTGGTTAGCAAATTCAGCAGCGGGCATTCCAAACGCTCCAAGCTGCAACAGTCAGTCTACTATTTACGAGGGTTCCGCCGATGAGTCGAGACGAAGATTTTTTACCCGAAGAATCCACCGCGCTATCACTGCCCGATCTGCTGCAAAAAGGCAATCAAGCGGCTCAGGAGGAACATTATTCAGACGCGCTGACTTACTACGACCAGGCATTAGATCAACATCCAGAGTGTGAAGAAGCCTGGTATCAGCGAGGAATGGCTTTAAGCGCGATCGCCCGACTTGATCCGGCTCTCGTCAGCTTTGATCGAGCGTTAGAACTCAATCCTCACTACCCCGAAGCCTGGATCGGTCGCGGCAAGATTCAGACACAGAAGTCGAAGTACAAAGCCGCGATCGCCAGTTTTGATCAAGCGTTAATCCTTCAGCCAGACAGCGCCCAGGCCTGGTTAGAGAAAGGCAAGCTTGCCGCCCTGATGCATCGTTATAAAGAAGCGCTGATCTATTACAACAAAGCCGTTAACTGTGAAGACCTCAAAGAAGCCTGGAGCGATCGGGCAAACATTCTCTGGTTTCTCAATCGCCGAGAAGACGCTTTAGACAGCTACAAACAACTCACCCGCCTCAATCCCCAGGATGCAGCCGCCTGGAGTCAACAGGGCAACGCACTCTACTGGCTCAATCATTACGAAGAAGCAGCAGAATGCTACGACCAATCTCTCGCACTCAAATTGGATGCGGATGTCTGGGGAAGTCGAGGGGCCGCCTTAAAAAAAGTGGCGCTCTTTGACGAAGCGATCGCCAGCTACGACCAAGCTCTCAAACTCCGACCCGACGACTCAACCCTCTGGCACAAAAGAGGCCTGACCCTGAGAAGCATGGAGCGATATGAAGGCGCGATCGCCAACTTTGACAAAGCACTTTCTCTCAAACCAGACCTCTACGCCGCCACCCGCAGCAAGCTGTTCACGCTTTTCAAAACTCGACAGTTGAGGAAATACCTTTTTAGCAAAAACCCGATCGATCAAGAAAAAGCCTCCCGTGATCTGCAAAACGTTCTCTCAACCGCGATCAAAACAAAAGTGCCAGGAGCGATCGTCATTGCTCTCACCACATTTTTTAGCCTAGGTGGGTTCTACAGTCTTTTCCTAAATGGAATTTTCTTAAATGGAGTGACGACTCGACTCACTGCGATCAGCGTGGCTCTGATCTTCTTACTCATCTCTTATATGGGGGAGTGGATCGAAGAAGGGCGCAATTGACACTCCCCATGCCTAAAGGCGAGGGGATTCTTGGCTCAACGAAACCACTTAACCTAGATTCCTTGCAGTCTCTAGCCCAGAGGTGGGATTCTCCCCAAGCGTTAATTCGGGTATGCCCTACCCTATTCGCAGGAGTGCGAGTCCTGTTTAATTCTGAAGCAAATTCGCTTCAAAAGGCTGGTCGTCTAGCTCCTCTAAATCTTTTACCGACTGCGAGGAGGGAACTAGAACAATGCAGTAGAACCGCATAGATTTAATTGTCAAGGTGCAGCGTGTCTTTCGACAACCAGGTTTTTTAAGTGGTTGATTACCTTGCCACTAGAATGAGTGTACCACCTGAGTACACAGCATGACTGAAAAACAACTTCACGTTAGAGTCTCCGAGGAGGAAATGAAAAAGCTTGAGCGCTATGCTAAAAAGTCAAAGCGAACCAAGACAGACGTTGTACGTGAATTTCTGCGTTCTTTGCCGTGAGAGATTGGCGCTACCGCGCTGTCGCTATTCATCCCCATGCCCAAAGGCGAGGGGCTTTCCGCTCAATTTCGGTAAGCTTAACTATTTGTAAAGAAAAATTAAGAACCTTGCAGTAACGTTGAGAAATTGCCCAAAACCTGATGGGGCCTTTACGCTAAGAACAGACGAGACCTCTTGTTTGAGGTTGGTTTTCGCATTGCAGCAGACCAATCTTGCTTTCTAAACAAACTTCAAGAAGTCAACCTCTAGGTCAAACCTTTGAGACAGGCGTTGAGAGGAAAATTCATGAATATCGAAAAATACCGCGTTACATGTACCCTTTCGTTTGGCGATATTTACGGTCAAATTATTGTTTGGCTGATCGTGCTGTTTATTAGTTTGGCGGCAGCAATGGCTCTGATGGGTGCGAGTCGTCCTGTGTATGCGTTGGCTACGGTTGGATTGGTGCTGGTGTTGTCTCTGCCATTTTTGCTGTTTGCCTTTGTGACAACGCTGCTCAACCATATTGAATTTACGGCCGTTGATCCTGCCCCTCAACCTCAAACTTCAGCAGCGTCTCCGACGGGTCAGCGAACGGCGCAAGCAGCAGGCTAATTTCGGTCAACCTTTAAGAGTAATTTTTGAAGCGTGAACGATCGACCGCTTTTAGGCGCTGAGAGTTGTCGATCGTGGCCTGTCGATCCAGTCATTCAGGGACTATATTGTATCCTGTTGAGTTTGAGGCAATCTTGTGGCTGAAGAAAAGCGGAAAAATCGGTGGCTGCTAAATGTGGTGCTAATCATCGCCACGGTGGGCTTGTTAGGAGTGTCCATTATTCCTCTCATTGCCTCGACGTTTAATAGTCCGACCCAACAGGCAAAGGCGGTTCCCAGTCCAGCCCAGTCGATCGAGGCCAAAAAGGCAGACGTTGAGGCGCAAGCCAGAGGGTACGAAGAAGTTCTTAAGCGTGAACCTGACAATCAAACAGCGCTGCGAGGATTGCTAGAAGCCAAACTGCGATTGAATGATGTCAAGGGCGCGATCGATCCGTTAGAAAGACTGTCTAAAGCAAACCCAACTCAGACGGAATATGGCGTTCTGTTGGCTCAGGCAAGACAGCAGACGGGTGACCTCGAAGGATCTGCTCAGGCTTACCGCAATATTCTCAATACCAAACCTGGCGATTTGAATGCCCTGCAAGGGTTAGCCGGATTGTTGATTGAGCAAAAACGACCAGAAGCGGCGATCGGGCTTCTACAAGACACGCTAAAGAATGCGCCTCAAGCGAATAAAGCTCAAACGGGCAGCGTGGATACGACGGCGATTCAAGTTTTGTTGGGTAAGGTTTTTGCATCTCAGAAGCGATTTGATGAAGCTCTCAATGTCTTTGACGAAGCCATCAAAACCAACAAGCAAGATTTTCAGCCCGTGTTTTACAAAGCTTTGGTGCTAAAAGAACAGGGCAAAAAAGACGAGGCGAAACCTTTGTTTGAGACGGCTGCTTCGTTGGCTCCTGCTCAATATAAGGATCAGATTCAACAGGCTGCGAGTGATGCGCCTCCTAAAGTGACGATGCCTGGTGCGACCAGTCCGGCTCCGGTGGCTCCTCAATCTGAAGCGTCTCCGCAAGTTCAGGGCAGTCCTGCTGTTGAGGCTCCGGCTCCCAAGAGCGAAGAGGAAAAGAGCGAGAAGAACTAGCGTGTGGGGGATGGTTGCCTGACGAGCTACGCTGCTTCCATTCCCTGACTGAATCGATCGTTCCCTTTTATCCTTTAGCTGCATTTGTGGTCTGACATTGGGTGCAAAGACCAAAAAACTCCAGCATGTGATAGTAGATTTTGAACTGGTAAGAGTCGTGCAGTTGAGATTCTAAAGCGTGGACGGGGCACTGGTCGATCGCCACTGAGCTACCACACTGAACGCAGGTGAGATGGTGTTTGTCTTCTTGCACCAGACTATAAAGCGCTTCTCCATTAGCCAACGTTCGCACTTGCACCATACCTTCTAGCTTGAGTGACTCCAGGGCACGATATACCGTTGCCAGCCCCATGCTCAGGTCTCGATTCCGCAGTTCGACATAGAGATCTTGAGCAGAAATCGCTTTGTTTAAGGTCTTTAAGATGTCCAGGATTCGTTCTTGACTGCGGGTGCGTTGTGCTTTCATGGGTGCGTCCAAAATAAAATCGAAATTCTGCGCTTTCTGATTGAGAACCACAGCTTTGGGGTGGTGCAGTCTTAGAATGATAAAGCTGTTAGCATTCAAGACGGTCTTTGTAGCAATCAGGACATGGCTGTGACTCAGAAATATCAAGCTCAAATCTATGTTACTCTTCGCCCTTCGGTCTTAGATCCGGCGGGGACGGCGGTGCGATCGGGCTTAACTCACATGGGATACGACAATGTTGAGCAAATCAGAATTGGTAAGTACATTGAGCTAACGCTGAACGCAGAAAATGAAGTGGCCGCGCGTGAACAACTCGATCGCGTCTGTGATCAGCTTCTCGCCAACCCCGTTATTGAAAATTATCGGTTTGATCTCAAGCAATTGTCTACACCATTGAACATAGGTTCATAGATCAGGGATTTTGGAAGGGATGAGGGAGGAAGGATGAAATTTGGGGTTTTGGTTTTTCCGGGGTCGAATTGCGATCGCGATGTGGTTTGGGTGACGCAGGGGTTACTTGATCAGCCGACGCGCATGATTTGGCACGAGGAAAGTGATCTTTCGGATATTGATGTGGTGGTCGTTCCGGGGGGGTTTAGCTATGGCGATTATTTGCGCTGTGGGGCGATCGCTCGATTTTCTCCGGCGATGCAGTCCACGATTCAACATGCAGAACAGGGCAAACGGGTGCTGGGCATTTGTAATGGGTTTCAAGTGCTGACGGAGGCGGGTTTGTTGCCGGGGGCGCTGGTGAGAAATCGAGATTTGCATTTCGTCTGCGATCGCGTCCCGCTAAAAGTTGAGCGTACCGATTTACCCTGGACGCAGGCTTATCAAACTGGAGAAGTGATTACGTTGCCGATCGCGCATGGAGAAGGCAGCTATTACGCGGATGCGGACACGCTCAAGGCGCTCGAAGACAATCAGCAAGTTTTGTTTCGCTACTGCAATTCCTCTGGTGAATCTGATCCAGTTAGCAACCCCAACGGATCGCTGAACCACATTGCGGGCATTTGTAATCGATCGGGTAATGTGTTGGGAATGATGCCTCACCCGGAGCGATCGGCTGACCCAGCCCTGGGCGGTGTCGATGGAATGCGTTTGTTTAAGGGATTGCTGACGATCGCGGGTGTTGGTTAGAAGTTGAGCGATCGTCGGCTAAATTCTATTGTTAGACCTTCTCCCTCGCAGAGGTTGCTGGCCCTTGGTAAAGATTAAAACCCGTTGTTCTAGGTCTGCAAGAATTTATTGCTAAACTCTTCACACCAACAACGGAGAGCGCCGTTATGAACATCTTAATTCGGCTCCTTCAGGAAGATGAACTATCGACCGCTGAACATATCTTTCGACTTGCCTTTGGCACATTTGTTGGATTGCCTCAACCCACCGATTTTGGCGGTGACGCAGACTACATTAAATCCCGATGGAACGTTGATCCGACAGCGGCATTTGCTGCCGAGATTGATGGGAAACTAGCTGGCTCCAATATCGCTATTTCTTGGGGGAGCGTTGGTATTGTTGGGCCGCTTAGTGTTCATCCTGACTATTGGGATCAAGGCATTGCTCAACGTCTAATAGAACCTGTGATGGCTCAATTTGCTCAATGGGGAACGCGACAGGCTGGGCTGTTTACTTTTCCAAATAGCCCAAAGCACCATGCACTCTATCAGAAGTTTGGATTTTACCCACGCTTTCTGACCTTTATTATGGCGAAACCGATTCAGGCAGGTCAGCAAAACTTAGTTACAACGAACTACTCTAAACTCGACCCGCAGCAGCAATCTGATTGTCTCAAAGAGTGTTTTCAACTTACAGATGCAATTTATTCTGGGCTAGATCTATCGCGTGAGATTCTAGCCGTCCATGCTCAAAATTTAGGTGATACCGTTTTGCTGTGGGGTGAGACAGGTCTAGCAGGATTTGCAATTTGTCATTGTGGTGCAGGTAGCGAAGCGGGTAGTGATGTCTGCTCGATCAAGTTTGGGGCAGTGCGCCCAGGAATACGAGCAGGAGAACAGTTTGAACAGTTGCTCGATCGATGTGAAGGCTACGGAGCGGCTCAAAAAATGTTGCGCCTCGTGGCTGGAGTGAATACTAGTCATGATGCAGCCTATACCAGAATGGTTGCTCGACGTTTTCGCACTGAAATCATTGGTGTCGTGATGCACAAGCCAAATGAGGCTGGTTACAGTCGATCAGACGTTTTTGTATTAGACGATTGGCGCTAGCAGCTGTTTAATAATCCGATCGCAGCAGACTATAGAAGGATTCTAGTACTGTTGTCTAAATGATTGAGCGTTCCTGACAAGAGCGCTTTTTTGATGTAAGGAATTGTAACTTTTAGATTGCAAAAGATGTTTATAAATTAAGAAAGTTTGACTTAGGAATGCTTGAAACAACCTGAATTCATTCTCTAAGTTTTTATAAAGAAACAAGATTTTTGTTAATGAACTTTTGTAAAAGAACTAGTGCCGAAAAGTCTTGAAAACTCGTAAAAGTGCAAGCACGATCGCTCAAGAAAATTAACAAAACTACCCTAGAAAAATGAAGATAAATATCCGTAAGATGAATGCAGGTAAATTATTTGCCGATTCATTCGTTACGGCTATATTTTTTGTCGTTTCACGCAATTATCACCACTATGACCACAACATTAGAAAGACGCGACGGCGGCAATCTGTGGGATCGGTTTTGTGACTGGGTTACCAGCACCGATAACCGGATTTATGTCGGCTGGTTTGGGGTTCTCATGATCCCCACTTTGCTGTCTGCAACGATCTGCTTCATCATTGCATTCATCGCTGCGCCCCCCGTTGATATTGACGGCATTCGTGAGCCTGTAGCTGGCTCCCTGATGTTTGGCAACAACATTATTTCGGGTGCAGTCGTTCCTTCCTCCAACGCGATCGGCTTGCACTTTTACCCCATCTGGGAAGCCGCTTCTCTGGATGAATGGCTGTACAACGGTGGCCCTTACCAACTGGTTGTTCTCCACTTCCTGATTGGCATTTTTTGCTATATGGGTCGTCAATGGGAACTCAGCTACCGTCTGGGAATGCGTCCCTGGATTTGCGTTGCATATTCTGCTCCTTTGTCGGCTGCGCTGGCTGTTTTGTTGATCTACCCGATCGGTCAAGGCAGCTTCTCAGATGGAATGCCTCTGGGAATCTCTGGCACCTTTAACTTTATGATCGTGTTTCAAGCTGAACACAACATTTTGATGCACCCCTTCCACATGTTGGGTGTCGCGGGTGTGTTTGGTGGCAGCTTGTTTTCGGCAATGCACGGCTCACTCGTCACCTCTTCTCTGGTGCGGGAAACCACCGAAAACGAAACGCAGAACGCGGGCTACAAGTTCGGTCAAGAAGAAGAAACCTACAACATTGTGGCGGCTCACGGCTACTTTGGTCGGTTGATCTTCCAATATGCGTCGTTTAACAACTCGCGATCGCTGCACTTCTTCTTGGGTGCGTGGCCCGTCGTTGGGATCTGGTTTACCGCTTTAGGTGTCAGCACGATGGCATTTAACCTGAACGGCTTTAACTTTAACCAGTCGGTTCTCGATTCTCAGGGTCGAGTCATTAATACTTGGGCTGACATGATCAATCGTGCCAACTTGGGGATGGAAGTGATGCACGAGCGCAATGCTCACAACTTCCCGCTGGATCTGGCTTGTGAAGAGGCAACTCCAATTGCTCTACAAGCTCCTGCAATCAACGGCTAATCTAGTCGGTTAAATCTCTATCAAAGTCCTCGATCGTTCATCGTTTCGGGGACTTTTGCTATTTGAACCGAACAATATCTTGTCTCAAAGTCTCCCAGAATTGGGGGATTTAGGGGGCAGAAGCCGACTAAAACGAAGCAAAAAACTCGAAATCGAGTTACCCCCAAGGGGTCGAATTCACGCAAACTTAGTAGGCTATTCTTCTCCGATCACAGCACTGCGATCGAGCAGCAGCAAATTCCGTAGTTGGTCGGTGTCGAGGTCTGTGAGCCAGCTTTCACCAGCGCCAATTACCTGTTCTGCAAGCGCTTTTTTGCTTTCGATCATCTCGTGAATGCGCTCTTCTAAGGTGCCAGTGCAAACAAATTTGTGAACCTGAACGTTGCGAGTTTGTCCGATGCGAAAGACACGATCGGTTGCCTGGTTTTCGACAGCCGGATTCCACCAGCGATCGAAGTGAAAGACGTGATTGGCGCGAGTTAGATTTAACCCGACACCTCCCGCTTTGAGCGACAGAATGAAAATGCGCGGCCCTTGAGGATCTTGTTGGAAGCGATCGATCATTTCTTCTCGCTGCTTTTTGGAACTGCCGCCATACAGAAAGAGCGTTTCTCGCCCCAGTTGCTTTTCGAGATGGGCTTTGAGAAGTTTTCCCCATTCTGCAAACTGCGTGAAAATTAAGGCCCGATCGCCCTCCGCCACCGCTTCTTCGAGCATTTCTTCTAAGCGTTGCAGTTTACCCGATCGAGATTGAAAGATTGAACTGTCAGGGTCAGGAATGGGCTGATCGGTTTCTTCTGTTTTAAGCAGTCCTGGATGGTTGCAGATTTGCTTAAGTTTGGTGAGCAGTGCCAGAATAATTCCCTTACGCTGGATGCCTTCAGCGGCTTCGATGTCTTTGAGAGAACGATCGACCACGCCTTGATAGAGTGCCGCCTGCTCGGCCGACAGTCCACAAAAGACGGTCATCTCTTGTTTGTCGGGCAGGTCTTGAATGATGTCACGATCGGTCTTCAGTCGCCGCAAAATAAAAGGTTGAGCCAGCGATCGCAACGTTTGTAGAGAAGTCGTGTCGCCGTATCGCTCGATCGGAATGGCAAATCGCCGCTGAAAAAAGTTTTTAGGCCCTAGATAGCCCGGATTCAAAAAGTCCAGAATTGACCACAGTTCAGATAGCCGATTTTCGACGGGCGTTCCGGTTAGGGCGATGCGAAACTGAGTTTCTAACTGCCGAACGGCTTGCGATTGTTTTGACTCGACATTCTTGATATTTTGCGCTTCGTCTAAGACCACGCCCTGCCAAGGAACGGTCGTCAACGCTTTGAGATCTCGCTGCACCAGAGTATAGCTTGTGATCACCAGATTGTATTTCTTCGCTTCTTTGGTGAAAGTTGCTCCCTGGGGACGTTTCTCGCCATGATGAACGATCGCTTTGAGCGTGGGGGCAAACTTTTTCACCTCTCGCTCCCAGTTTCCCAGCACCGAAGTCGGACACACTAATAAAATTGGCTGCTCCAAATTGCCCTGCTGCTGAAGATGCAACAAAAAGGCGATGAATTGAATCGTTTTGCCCAAACCCATATCGTCGGCGAGACAGGCTCCCAAGCCCCACCGTTCCAGAAAGGTCAGCCACGCTACGCCGCGCGATTGATAGGGACGCAGTTCGCCTTGAAAATCCTTTGGGGTCTCTATTTCTTCGACGGGCTGGTTTCCGGTCAGAGTCGTCACCAATTCTTGCAGGGCACCGGACGCTTCAAAACTGACCACGGGCAGCTTCTCGATCGTCTGCGTATCTCCACTACTAATCCGCAGCGCATCTTCAAGCGAAAGCGTCGTTTGATCTTTTCGAGCCGCAAAAAATGATTGGGCTGATCGAATGTCCTGCGATCGCAACTCCACCCATTCCCCATTGATTTCAACTAAGGGAGTGTTCATCGCGACCAGGCGATCGAATTCTGCTTTCGATAAACTGTGTCCGCCGATAGATAGTTCCCATTCAAAATTTAGTAGGCTTTGCAATCCCAATCGTACTTTTTTTCTGGTCGGCGTAGAGGCTCGAATTTTGAGTCCCAGCTTATTCGCCCAGCCGCCCCGATTTGCCAAACTCGCAGGCAAAATCACTCCCAATCCGCTGTCTTGCAATCTCCAAGCCATATTCATAATAAAGTCGTAGGCTTGAGTCGGATTCAGGCGACACACTTGCGGGCGGGCTTCTTCAAGACTTGGCTCGATCAGATTGTAGACACGAGAAGCCAATCCCAATCCCATCAATAACGTCTCTTGGGGATGGTCGATCGTGCGTCCCAAATAAGCAAAGCGATCAACGGGATTTTGCCAAATAATCGGAGCGCTGATCAGAAAATCAGGATCATCGATCGCTTGTAAACAATAGTTCAGCGTCCAATCTTTTTGATAGTTGTTGGCAGGCGGTTCAAGCTGAAAACAAGTGCGAAACTGGGCGGTTTGATAATTCCGTAACGGTGCTTTCCAGGCTGTCAGGGCGGATTCGAGGCGATCGAGTTCCCTGATCTCTAACCGTCTGGCAGGCTGACCCAGGGATTGTAACCATTCTTGCAGCGGAGAATCAATGGCGATTGCGTCACGAGACGGTTTCAATGGTTGCTGACTGGTCATCAGGCGGACTTGGGCATCCGTGACCTGATTCAAAAAGTCCAACAGCAGCGCTTGAGGTTCTGGGGGCAGTTCGATCGAGAAGGTTTCTGCCAAACTTTGCTGATAGGTGCGACAGACTGACGGCATCTGACGGCCAAAATGTCCCAATCGCGCCTGATCGGTGGAACTGTCAAGCAACGCTTCCCAAACGCCAAATTGCTCAGTCAGTCCGGGGAGAAACTTTGATCGTGCCAGCAAATCCCAACTCCAGCGGGCCACATGTGACCAATAGCGCAAATCGCCGCCCACAAACGATTCCTCGTCACTCAAGCCACTCAGCGGCAGCGAATTCAAAAACCTCAGCGCTTCCAGAGGATTCAAAGCCAGTCCTTCAAGTTTCCACGGCGCTAACAAAACAGACTCGCCCAGACCCGATGCGGCCGACAGTTGCGGAACTAATCCTTCTTCTGAATCGGGTGTCCCGGTTGGCAGTGCCAAAACTTGTGATTTCCAGCGGTCAGAGGGCGCGATCGTCGAAGCTGATTTTCGTCCTCGTTTGGTAGAACTGGCCACTTCTAACTCTTTTAAAAGCGGCAACCGGAGACTTTTGACTTGTTGAAGTGAAGTTAAAAACTCGACTAGCTCCGATCGACTCATGGCATAAGGATGGGCTGGAATTAGCGCCTGCTCTGGCTTTCCTTCTTCTAATCTGCGCCAGGTTTCGCCCCATATCAGCAAACAGCCCTCGCTCAAAGGACGTTCATGCTCGTCTTGAACCGCTTGCGACTGGAAGATCCAACTACCATGTAAAACTGCCATTCGAGTTAAAAATCCCTGAAATTGTTTTAGTCAGACACGCTTGACAAAGAATGCAGCAGGACGTCGGGGAAAGTCAGAATTTTAGGTAAATGTCCAGGGTCTCTAGCGTAGCGGGTCTCGTTTGTCACTCACCAAATTTTAGCGATCAACCTGATTTAGCTAACATAATGATGGTATTGCGATCGTCTGAACTGATGGTACAACTTCCGCTTGATAAAACTTTAAGAAACGGTGAAACAGTTCGATTAGACCAAATGCAAGCGGCTGAAGGAGAGAAGGTGCGATCGCTTTTTAATGCGGTGATCGTCGAGGGAGAAACCTATCCTCAGAAACATCCCCTTTCTAAAACTGAGTTTGCCGCTTATTGGCTCGTTGGAGATGCTTTTGTCGTTCGCAACAGTTCGCCTTCCTCCCCGACTAATCAAACCAAAATTTTAGCGGCCTTCTTCATCAAACCCAACTTTCCTGGACGCTGTAGCCATATTTGTAACGCTGGCTTTATTGTACAACCTGAAATGCGAGGTCTGGGGATCGGTCGCCTCATGGGAGAAGCTTTGCTGGAGTTAGCGCCTACACTTGGTTACAGCGCAATCATGTTTAATCTCGTCTTTGCCACTAACACAGCCTCAATTCAGCTTTGGAAGTCACTCAACTTTGAGATCATTGGTCACATTCCCAACGCTGTACAACTAGAGGATCAGACGGTTGATGCCCTGATTTTCTATCGATCGCTGGTTTGACCCACAAAAGCGTAAAGTTCTCAAAATCCAGCCCTCAAAATCCAGCCCTCAATCTTCAACCCTCAACCCTCAAAACTCCTTCCTGATTCAACAATAATGCTGACCTAAATTGTCGATTTTTGGACGCGAATTAGAACGCCGCAACCATTAAAAAAGTCAGCAAAAGTGTATCAGTGTTAGGATTGCGTCAGGACGAAAAAAAAGAACAAAGAAAGGAAAGGACACTTCATGCAAGAGTTCGAGAAGTCAATATCCTTTGATGGTAGGGATATTCGACTCAAAGTTGGATTGCTCGCTCCCCAAGCTGGAGGTTCGGTGTTAATCGAGTCGGGTGATACGGCAGTTTTGGTCGCTGCAACCCGTGCCCAAGGTCGAGAAGGCATCGATTTTCTACCGCTCCTTGTCGATTATGAAGAACGAATGTACGCAGCGGGTCGGATTCCCGGAGGCTTTCTGAGACGAGAAGGACGCCCCCCCGAAAAGGCAATTCTCACCTGTCGGCTAGTCGATCGCCCGCTGCGCCCCTTATTTCCCCTCTGGCTACGCGATGATATTCAGGTTGTAGCCACTACGCTGTCGATGGATGAAATGGTGCCTCCGGATGTGTTGGCGGTGACGGGCGCTTCGATCGCCGTTCTCTTGGCCAAGATTCCCTTTAATGGGCCGATGGCCGCCGTGCGCGTTGGCTTAGTCGGCGATGATTTTGTGATCAATCCCACCTACAAAGAGATTGAATCGGGCGATCTGGATCTCGTCGTCGCAGGCACGCCCGATGGCGTAATCATGGTCGAAGCGGGCGCAAATCAACTGCCTGAGCAAGACATGATCGAAGCGATCGATTTTGGCTACGAAGCAGTGCGCGATCTGATTGCCGCCCAGCTAGAACTCATCAAAGAACTGGGTATTGAACTGGTGAAGGAAGAAGCGCCGGCGATCGACCCCACGCTAGAAGACTTTATCCGAGAGCGAGTGACGGCTCCGGTCAAAGAGATTTTAGGCAGATTTGAGAAAGACAAGCACGTTAGAGAAACGGCGCTAGATGCGGTCAAAAAGTCGGTGGTCGAAGCGATCGCCGAACTTCCTGAAGAAGATCCGGTCAAAGTCGCGGCGGTTGCCAATCCCAAAGCGTTGAGCAATACGTTTAAGGATGTCACCAAAACGCTGATGCGCCGTCAAATTGTCGAAGACGGTGTGCGCGTCGATGGTCGCAAACTAGATGAAATTCGCCCGATTTCCTGTCGAGTTGGCGTGTTGCCGCGTCGGGTGCATGGCAGCGGTTTGTTTAACCGTGGATTGACTCAGGTGATGTCGGCGGTGACGTTGGGCAGTCCGGGAGATGCTCAAGACCTTGACGATTTGCACCCCGACGAAGAGAAGCGCTATCTGCACCATTACAACTTTCCGCCTTACTCAGTGGGTGAAACGCGCCCCATGCGATCGCCCGGTCGTCGAGAAATCGGTCACGGTGCCCTGGCAGAACGCGCGATCGTTCCCGTCTTGCCGCCCAAAGAGCAGTTTCCTTACGTGATCCGAGTGGTTTCCGAAGTGCTGTCTTCCAATGGTTCGACTTCGATGGGTTCGGTTTCTGGCTCGACTCTGGCGCTGATGGATGCGGGTGTGCCGTTGATCAAGCCTGTGGGCGGTGCTGCGATGGGGTTGATCAAAGAAGGCGAAGAAATTCGTATCCTCACCGACATTCAGGGTATCGAAGATTTCTTAGGCGATATGGATTTCAAAGTCGCGGGAACGGACACTGGGATTACCGCTCTGCAACTGGATATGAAGATCACAGGCCTGCCCATGAGTGTGATTGCAGACGCGATCAACAAGGCGAAACCTGCGCGGATTCATATTCTCAACAAAATGCTGGAGGCGATCGACAAGCCCCGCCAAGATATGTCACCCTTTGCGCCTCGGTTGCTCACCCTCAAGATTGATCAGGATTTGATTGGTCTGATCATTGGCCCTGGTGGCAAAACGATCAAGGGCATCACTGAGGAAACGGGAGCCAAAATCGACATTGACGATGATGGCACGATTACGATTTCCGCAGTCGATGGCGAGAAGGCCAAACGCGCCCGGAGTATTATTCAAGGCATGACGCGCAAGCTGAGTGCAGGGGATGTCTATGTGGGCAAAGTGACGCGGGTGATTCCGATCGGAGCCTTTGTCGAGTTTCTTCCTGGCAAGGAGGGCATGATCCACATTTCTCAACTGGCGGATCATCGGGTCGGCAAGGTCGAAGATGAGGTGACGTTGGGCGATGAGGTGATCGTCAAGATTCGTGAAATTGACAATCGGGGTCGCGTGAATTTGACTCGGTTGGGCATTCACCCAGATGAAGCTGCTGCCGCTCGTGGGGCTGTCACAGCTAGTTGAGGCTTGATTTAGTTAAAGATTTAGAAGTGATTCGTCCTCTAGCTTTGAGTTGGGGGGCGATTTTTTGTGGGTAAAGGGAGCCGCAAAGTGTCTGAAGGGTTGCTTTTTGAGAGAAACTTTGCGTCGATCGATGGCTCCCTAACTTCCTACACTCAATCTCCTACAGTTGCTCCTACAGTTGAATTGTCTTTTTGTTGTGCAATTCCTCCAAATGGATTAATGAACCCGCACCTATGACGATATCGAACTTCATTAAAGAACGCTGAATCTGATAGCCCGCTAACACGCGAATCACTTGATATTCAGTCGTCAAATCGCTCGTGCCATCCCATTTGAGATACGCCAGTTGATTTGAGGCAACTTCACTCAATTGTTCAACAAACTCTTCAATACAATTCCTGACATCCGAGAGAATGCCAGAGGGTACAAAAATCAAACGGTCTTGCAAATCCAACGTAACGGTGACTTGGTAACGTCTCACTAATGAGCATTGCAACTCAAAGCTAAACGAAACCGAGTCAGGAAGGTGTCTCCTAACGGCCATGTTGTTTTGTCCTCTCTGTTTAGTGCAAAGAGGATGGGAACGCTGACGGCTCAAACGTTCCCGCAAGATATGGAATGTATGCAGGATCTTGATTCCAGCCTTTCAAGATCCCATCGCAAAGCTGACGGTGTACAATCATATACGCCTCTGAAGTTACTACTCTTAACTTTAGATGGAAGTCCTCGGAGTTCTGATTGTGGAGATCAGGCTTCGGGGCGTTTAGATCCATCTGCGAGGTATTCTACAAGAGTTTTTCGTTTTTTGGAATCCCGAATTTTTGAGAGTGGCTCTGCTTGCACGAAAGCATCACTTGAATGCAGCGTCCTTTGCAGTCTATTTTGTTAAGCAGAGGGTGTGATAGATTTAGCATCAGGTGACTAGTTTATGCAAATGATGCCTGTACAGATGAAAGCGCAAGTGCTGTCTCTCCTTCAAGAAAATCAACAGCAGCTACATTGGTTTGGAGTGAGTCGTTGTGGTGTCTTTGGTTCATTTGTGCGTGACAGTGCAATTCATGATCAAAGCGATGTCGATATTTTGGTTGCTTTTGAGCCGGATGAGAAAACGTTTGATAACTTTATGCATCTCTCTTTTTTTCTGGAAGACCTTTTTGGTAGAGCGATCGATCTCGTCACGATCGAGTCATTAAGCCCTTACATTGGCCCACACATTTTGGATGAAGTCGAGTATGTCTCCATCGGCTCGTGAGTATTTACGAAATCAGGCTAATTCTCAAGCAGGAATATTTCTAAGCTGAAGTAGAAGTGTTGTCGATCTTCAAGCCTTTTTGCTCTCTGTGGGAATGCTAAAGCTGTCCGTCTAAACAATATTCTCTAATGGAATCTGAAGACAAAACTGAGCTTTTGGTTTGCGTTGGCACTTTTGATCACGCTGGCATTCCGATTACTGTAACCAAACATTTGAGCGATCGCGCAACCGTTGCGTTTCAAACAATTTCTCTCAACATGCTGGTTGCCAATTTACTAGACATTGCACCTGCCGAAGTTGCTTACGTTCACAGCAAAGACGGCACCTCGATCAAAATTGAGCGAAATTTCAAAGGCTTTATTGGCTACCTGCAAGCCTCTAACCAATCGGAGCCATGAGCGTTAGAATCGTCAGAGCTAGTTTAGACAGTTCAAATTAAAGACTATGGCCAGTGCAGACGATCGCAAAAAACGCATTCTAGAGCATCTTGCTCGCAGCACCGCAGATTTTGCGAAACCGCTTCCGATTCGATCGGCAGAGCGTAGACAGCGCATTCTCGATCACGTTCGGCGGACAACGGGCTAAAAAAAGGGGTGCTCGATCGAGCAATCCCCATTAGTGATTGAGAAGCTTGAATGTAACAGCGATTGAGCTTACTTGGCCGGAGGCATCAAAACTGTATCAATCACATGGATCACGCCGTTGCTGGCTTTGACATCGGCCCCGGTGACTTTTGACTTGTTGACCATCACGCCGCTTTTGCCCACCATCACGCTGACAGGGCTACCTTCGACCGTTTTGACCTTGCCCGATTTGAGGCTGGTCGAAAGCACTTCGCCGGGAACGACGTGGTAGGTGAGAACCTGGATGAGTTTGGCCTTGTTTTCGGGCTTGAGCAGCGTCTCAACCGTACCTTTGGGAAGTTTGGCAAAGGCGGCATCCGTGGGTGCAAAAACGGTGAACGGGCCAGACCCGTTGAGGGTTTCGACGAGGCCAGCCGCTTTGAGAGCAGCCGTCAGCGTTTTGAAAGAGCCGTTCGCGGTGGCAACGCCTACGATCGTTTCGCTTGATGTCATCCCACTAGGAGAACCCATCGGAGCCGGGGTAGACATCGGCTGAGTCATCGGCTCGACTGGCTGAGTCATCGGGCTAGACATGGGCATCGGTGCCGCGGGCTTGGGCTTGGGCGAGTGCATGTCTGCTTGGGTCGCATTAGGAAGGCTGACCAGCGCACCGAAGCTCAAGACTCCTGCGAGACTCAATAGTTTGATCACAGTCGTTTTCGTTTGCATGGGAATGGTATCCAGATTACGTAAAGTGAACTTTTGTAACGCCGCGTAAATCTTATAACGATTTTTCGCAAATCACAACAACTGTATGGCTTGTTTCAAATCGACTAAAGCGATCGGTTGAAACAGACCGTTGCGATCTGCCTCGCTACAAGAACTTGGCTAGAGTCGCCATTCGGTGCAGACGATCTTCGAGCTTTTTGGTTCCAATTAACCTCTTTTTTGTTCTAAACGACGACTGACGATCGACATCGAGTAGCAAAAAACCCAGTAAATCAGACCAATAAATAGATAAACTTCTGCGTAGCGTCCCAAGAACTGAGGTTGAGCCAAAATCGATCGGGCGATTCCCGTGAGTTCTACCAGGGCAAACAACGCTAACAGTGACGTATCTTTGAATAGCGAAATAAATTGTCCGACGATCGCTGGAATCACTGCCCGCAACGCTTGAGGCAGTACAATCAACCAGAGCGTCAGAGGCGTATTTAGCCCCAGTGCTTTAGCGGCTTCGATTTGACCCGATGGCACAGATTGCAACCCGCCGCGCACATTTTCTGCTAGATAAGCAGCGTTGAATAACACGAGTCCGGCGATCGCTCTCACGACGCGATCCAATCTCACCTGACCGGGCAACACTAGCGGCAACATCACCTGCGCCATAAAGAGGATTCCAATCAGGGGTAGTCCTCTGACTAGCTCAATGTATATCGTGCAGAATCCTTTAAGAACAGGTAGTGTACTCTGACGACCTAATGCTAAGAGAATACTAAGCGGAAAAGCTAAGAGAATGCTGATGATTGCTGACAACAATGTGAGCAACAATCCATTCCATAAATTTGTACCAACGGGAGTGAGAAAGCCCCCGCCTCCGATTAACCATAGGATGAGAAAAAAAGAAATTGGTAAAACGAATAGAGATGTCTTCTGTTGAGATAGTTTGAGTTGTCGGCTGAGAATGCTAGAGGCGATCGCCCCGACCAACACCAGAAAGGCAGCCCACAGTCGCCAGGATTGGCTAACGGGATAGCGTCCGATAAAAAACAGAGGCAAATTTCTAGCGACAACTGCCCACTGTGCTTTGATAAAAATCCAATTGATCAGCCCGTAACCAATCCAGATCAGCAGCGCAAAACAAACGATCGTTAGCAGACTATCCGCCCAGGTGTTAAAGAAGTTTTTGTGTAGCCAATGGGTCATGGAGACTTGAGTTTTGGGTTTTGAGGATTGAGTTGGGGTCATCGTTCTACCAGTTGTACGGAACGGTTGTACAAATTCATCGATAGGGAAATGATCAAGCTGATGGTCAGATAGGTTGCACAGATCAACAGCATGACTTCAACGGCGCGTCCGGTTTGATTAAACGTGGTCGATGAGATGGCGTAGAGATCGGGATAGCCGACGGCGATCGCCAGACTAGAATTTTTGGCTAAGTTCAAATATTGGTTAGAGAGGGACGGAATGATCGCCCGTAATGCCTGGGGCAAAATCACCAACCGCATCACCAGTCCGGGTTTGAGTCCGAGCGATCGGGCGGCTTCCCATTGACCTCCAGGCACTGACTGAATGCCGCCGCGCACAATTTCTGCGATAAAGGTTCCGGTGTAGAGGGTCAATCCGGCAAGTAAGGCGGAAAATTCGGGTGAAAGCTGTGTCCCCAGTAGCCCAACGCCTCGATTGCTAAAGTTGATGAATCCTAGCGAAATGGCATTCTCTGGGGTGGGCAAGCTCAAGAAAACAGCGAAATACCAGAAGAAAAGCTGTAATAGCAATGGGGTGTTTCGCAATCCTTCTACATAGACCATTGCTAGATGCCTGACCAGCCAATTGTTAGACAATCGAGCAATTCCCGCGGTCACACCGACGATCGTCGCGGCAATAATCCCAGTCACAATCACCTTGAGCGAATTGAGCAAGCCGATCAGTAGAGCTTGACTGTAGTTGTCAGACGGTTCGTAACCGACGGGAGTTTCGCCGATCGTAAAGCCGGCCTGCGATCGCAAAAACCCAAAGCCGACGCGAATTCCTAATTGTTTTAGGTTGCGATCGAGATTGGTGCCCAAAAATGCCAGTGCCGAGACAATGAGAACGACCGCGATCGCCTGTCCTGCAAATCGCCAAAATCGAGCAGTCCGCCAGAGAGGAGTCATGAAGACAATCGAAAAGGTATAGCGTCTAGATTACACCGAGTATTGGGCAGCGCAAATAATCTAATGTTATGTAGCTGAGTTTGCGACTCTTACGCCTCGCTTGTCTGCCGAAACCGCTCCAAAATCTGGTTTACAAACGTCTCGCCATCAATTGGAGGTGTATGAGTTGATGCCTCTATAGCTGCGTCAATTTTTGTTCTGACTACCTCGACCCATTCTGCATCGGCGCGACCCCTCGCGGGTAACTCGGAGAGATCGTATTCATCCAGCAGTCGCAAAGCTATCTCAAGCACTTCTTCGACAGAGCGATACTTTCCAGACTGGAGTTTGGTTTGAATCAGACGTTCCTGATCGGGAGTAAGACTAATGCTCATTGATGTCCGCTATACAAATTACTTGCTATTTTAGACTGAGGAAGCTAACTTTTCCTTCTCCCATTGCTCAAGCTCTCCGGTTGCCCATTGGCGTGTATCGAGATCGGCAGCATTAGCGGCGCAATCTTGCAATAGCTCAAAAGTGTGTGGGTGTTTAGGGTGATTGATTAGAAAGCTATTTAGGATACGCCATCGCGACTCTTGCGCTTGTGGAAAGAAACGTTGTTGTAGCCATACCAGAATGTTTGGACTGTCACTATAGTGTTCGACGATCTCTTCTACGACTTCTTCCTGAACAGAACACTCACATTCAAGGATGAACTGCTGCACCCATGCTAGAGTTTCCAGGTCATAGCCATAGTGCCGAACGATCGCTACCAAAGCAGATGCTTGAACACTCCAATGTCTATCTTGTTGAGCATAATCGGTTAGCAACGATAGAGTTGTTGGCTCATCTACATAATATTTAGCAATCGCAAATACCGCATCTGATGCTCCACGCTCGACCAGTGTTTGTAGCAATACCAAGGCTTGTGGATTGTCCCTAAAGGATCGCCCGATCTCATCTAATACAAAAGGTGAAAGTACTTCATCAGCAGACGGGTAAACATCATGGACTAACCATGTCAAAGTTTGCACATCGTCATGGAAATAATGAGTCACTGTCCGTATCAACGGAAGACCATCAGACCAATCTGGATATCTAATCGCTTTGAATTGTTCTTTTAGCCATGAGAGAGTATTTGGCTCATTTTGAAAGTACTTAGCAATTCGATCGCAAATTGCATCTGAGGTATTCATTAGATTCAATGAAAAATCATCCAGCTTATTAGTAGCAAACTCAGCCACCAAACGCACACGAGAACTGTCTTCATAGAATTCCTTTAACTCTGACAGCAATTGAGAACTAATTAATTCAATTACTTCTGGTTGTTCTACTTCCCCAAAGCAGTCAGCCGCAATCAAAAGCTTTTTGAGAGCATGATTTGCACAATACCGCTCATAATCTTCGTATAATTCAAGACAACCAAAATCTCTATCATGATGCTCAAGTTCCTGCTCCATTAGAAACTCAATCAACTTGCCTGCTGACTCTGCATCAATTATTCCGCAAATTAGCAGTAGCACTTCACGCCAAGCTTTATTTTGCCAATGCCTCCCAAATACTTCATCCCGTAACTGCTCAAAGGTCAGCCGCTCTTTAGCTTCTAAAGCAGCAAAATACTCCTCAAATGTTGGGTGGAGAAAGGCGTAGATAGATTCTCTGGGATTGCTTACATCGATGCCCACTTTATTTAGCCAACCTAGCTTTAATGCCAGGCAGAATAAAGAGGCTTCGTCTTCTGGTTCTCCCATGAACTGAGATATGAATTCGTGGCGTAAACAAAATCGATTAGCTTCTTTCTCGATCGCTTCTAGCGCCAGTTCACTCAGTTTGGCATTCAGTTGTTTACGCTGTTGAAACGTTGTCGGAATCTCCGTTTTCTTCCATTCATAAAAGCCTTTTGTAAACTGCTCGTATAGGGCTACTCTTGTTTCTGGAAGTTTGCCCTCTCGGATGTGCCAATCCAAACATAGCAGTGTGAGCAGTAGCGGATTTTTCACCAAATCTTGAATTCGTTCTCGCCCTCGTTCTCGTAGCGCTACACATAACCGCTGTCCTCGTGTTGCCTCTTCCTGAGCAAACCAGTTTTCGATAAACTGTTCTACCTGAGTTGGGTAAGAAAAATCTAATGTGCGGTAGGTATCAAAGACTTCCACACCATGAGCATGAGTGTCCCAAAGGTTTTGCCGACAAGTCAAAATAATCCGGGCTTGACCAATCCAGCCTGTGATCTGACTTGCGATCGCCTCCAAAGGAGAAGCATGAGTTCTAGCAGACATTTCATCTGCACCATCCAATAGCAACCAGGTTTGAGAGTCTTTAAACCACTCAACAAAAGCATTTTTCTGCTCTGGAGAAACATTGGCAACTTTCAAACTATCCTTGAGCCATGTCTCCAAAAGGTATTCTTCTAAAGTCTTCCCTCCCAGTGCAGAGAGCGAAACCCAAATAACAGCCTGCTTCAGTTCTTGAGTGATCCATTGGGCTATCTGCTGTAATCGGGTTGTCTTACCTGCACCTGGCTGTCCGACGATCGTAATCCGCCGACCCTGGCTCTTTGGGCTTTGCTTTTGTCGAAGCACTTGATCTAAAAACTGCTGATGCTCAAAGGTTTGGGTGATTTTTGCTTCCCGGTATAGCTTTGATCCTTCTTCTGGCGCAACATCACCTTGTGGTTTTGGAGGCTTACGCTCTTCCAAACCCAAAGGCACATATACCGAGTCTAAGTGATGGTTTATCCCCTGGCTTCTTGTCAAAAAATTAGTCGTTAATTTTTGCTGCTCTTCCAGTCGTATCTGGCTAATCTGATACCAATCGATTGGAACATCTAGTTTTGACGAATCCTCTTTTGTTGACTTTTCAATTGCTGACCTTGCAGTCTGCTCAGACTGTTTCTTCCACTTAATCAACAAGTCAACAGGATACTTCACTTCATCACTGTCAATCAATTTGGCGCAGTTTTGACAAAGCCACATTCCGTTGTCTATAGATTTTCTTGCTTCTGATAAAATTGTTGGATTGTACCTTTTTCCACCTGAAGCGGCGGCTGTAATGTGTGCTGCAACACCAATATTGACGAATTTTGACGGGTCTTCGTGTGGGCCGCTGGTTAACTTACGACAGCCAGGATTGGAACACCGATAGCCTACCCGCTTTGCAAGAGTCTCTTTGATTGATGTAGCAAAATCATCTCGCATAGCAATCAACTTGAAACTTAGCTAAGTAACCTTATGATGCGCTACTTTTCCCCGATACTGACCAGTAAACCGAAATACTCATAAACCAATAATTTAAGTCATACAATAAGAAATTAGCTCTACCTATCTCCTGGCAGCCTGCAATTAGTTCCTATTTTTGATTTGTGGAATGACGATCGTAAACTCTGTGCCTTCTCCAAGTGTGGATTGACAGCGCAATTGTCCTTGATGTTTTTCGACGACAATTTGATAGCTGATTGATAGCCCCAGTCCAGTACCTTTGCCGACAGGCTTTGTTGTAAAAAACGGATCAAATAGCCGACTCATGACTTCTTCAGGCATTCCAGAACCACTGTCGATAATGTGAATGATGGTATTCTCTCTCGTGTGCTGAGTCACAATGCGAATGGTTGGTTTAGCAATCTCACACTGATCGAATTTTGAGCGCTCAAACCTTTCTTCTAATGCATCGATCGCGTTGCTCAAAATGTTCATAAACACTTGATTTAGCTGTCCGGCGTAGCATTCCACAGGCGGTAGATTGCCATAGTCTTTGATCACCTGAATCCCTGGAAAATCAGATTTTGGCTTGAGACGATGTTGCAAAATCATCAAGGTGCTGTCGAGACTTTCGTGGAGGTCGATCGCTTTGATGTCTGCCTCGTCGAGTCGAGAAAACGTCCTCAGTGACAAGACAATTTCACGAATTCGTTCGGCTCCGATCTTCATCGAATTCAGGGTTTTGGGCAGATCAGACATTAAGAAGTCTAAGTCGATCGCTTCGATTTCGGTCTGAAGCGCCGGGTTTGGATTGGGATAATATCGCTGATAACTTTCTAATAAAGCGATGAGATCTTGAGCATATTCAGATGTGTGAGCAATGTTGCCATAGATGAAGTTCACTGGATTGTTGATCTCATGGGCCACGCCCGCAACTAATTGTCCCAGACTGGACATTTTCTCACTTTGAATGAGTTGAGATTGAGTTATTCGCAGTTGACGCAAAGTGGATTCTAAGTCTTGGGTTTGTTGCCGCAGTTGAGACTCAGACGATCGCAGCGCCAATTCTGCGTGTTTGTAGTCACTGATGTCGCGGGCAATGGTCGATAAAAATTCGATGTCGCCCTGTTCGCTGCGATGGGCCATCATCACCTGAGACACGGGAATTTTGCGTCCATCTCGCGAGAGCAATAGTGTTTCACCTGACCAGATGCCCTGTTGTAAAGCGGTGTTTAGGGCTTCCTGTTGAAATTGGTCGAGCGCAGAGGGGGCGATCATGGTGCCGATCGCAAATCCCTGATCCATTTCAGCTTGAGACAGATTTAACAATTGCCGTCCGGCTTGATTGATGTAGGAGGTGTTGCCCCGCCCATCGGCGATGACGACTAAATCGGTGGTTGCTTCTAAGATGGCGACTAATCGGGACTGTTCTTTTGCGGTTTGTTTACGTTCGGCTTCGATCTGTTTGCGATCGCTGATATCTAATAACAACCCATCCCAAACCACTGCGCCGTCGGGTTGCCGTTCGGGTCGAGAGCTTCCTTGAATCCATTTGACCTGCCCAGAAGCGGTAAACGTTCGGCCTTCCCAATGCCAAGTTTCCAGGGTTTTGGCGGAGTGCATAACCGATTCAAAAAAGTTGTGACGATCGTCTGGGTGCAGCAAGTCGATCAGCCGTTCAGCGCTTTGCTCGATTTCTTCAGGCTCGATGCCATATAGATCCCGACAACCCAACGACGCATAGGGGAAAGCGGATGATCCGTCCGGCTCTAATCGAAATTGATAAATCATGCCAGGAACGTTGGCCGTCAGTTTCTGAAATCGGATTTCACTTTGAGCCAGGGCAGCTTCTGCGTCTCGACGATCGCGAATCTCTTGTTCTAGCTGGGCGATCGTGGCTTCTAGTTCTTGAGTGCGCTGGGCGACTTTGGCTTCGAGGTCTGTCTGAAAGCGCTGTTTTTCCTGGTCGAGGGTGATGCGATCGGTAATGTCTTCGATTGTTACCAAAATACCAATTACGTCGCCCTGATCGTTTTTGAGTGGAAGCTTGCTGGTATCTAACCAGGCTTGTTTGCCGTCTGCTTGCTGCTGTGGCTCAATAATATGAAGTTGGGGAATACCGGACTCTATGACGCGGCGATCGCGCTCCCGAAACGATTCCGCCTCTTCGAGTTTCCAGGGCATGTCATAGTCTGTTTTGCCGATGATCTGCTCTGGTGACGCTACTCCAGCGACTTTGGCTCCGTTGTGGTTACAGCCCAAATAGACAGAGTTGCGGTCTTTCCAAAAAATCAACTGGGGAAGGGTATCGAGTACTCGCTGAAAAAGCTGAGTTGCGATCGGGAGTTGAGCGCTGGGGTGCAAATTGGATTCAACGACAAAATCTGATTGCGGTTGCGTTGTTTCTGAGTGCATCTCCAAATCCCCAAAGCATCGAAAGAAGAAAGATAGTCTACTGTTCCCATAAATATTTTACTATGCTCACGATTTATACTCACTTTCACCAAACTCAGAGCCAGGTTGATGAACGAGGGGAGCGATCGTGCGCTACAAATGCGCTACAAAGGGGTAATGACTGAAATGAGACAACCGTCCTCACAAGTTATAAAGTAAGTTACAAAATGGTCAGTTTGAGTTTTTGCATCATTGTTAAAAATGAAGAGGCAGCGTTGCCAAAATGTCTGGCCAGCGTTCGCGATGTCGTTGACGAAATGGTTGTATTAGATACAGGATCGACGGATGAGACGCAGGCGATCGCTCGCCAATGGGGTGCCGCTGTTTATAGCTTTGAGTGGTGCGACGATTTCTCAGCCGCCCGTAATGAATCTCTCAAATACGTTCACGGCGATTGGGTGCTGGTGTTGGATGCCGATGAGGTGTTGGTGCCTGAGATTGTGCCTGATTTGAAGCAAGCGATCCAAAACGAACAGCGACTTTTGGTTAATCTAGTGCGACAAGAAATCGGCGCAGCCCAATCGCCTTACTCGCTGGTGTCTCGGTTGTTTCGTCGTCATCCTGACCTTTACTTTAGTCGTCCGTATCATGCAATGGTGGATGACAGTGTAAATGAGTTGTTGCAGCGCGAATCGCAGTGGCAAATTGGTTATTTACCAAAGGTTGCTATTTTGCATGATGGATATCAACCGGATGTGATTGCGGCGAGAGATAAGTTTGCGAAGGCACGATCGATTATGGAAGGCTTTCTCAAAACACATCCTAGCGATCCGTATGTATGCAGCAAATTGGGGGCGCTTTATGTCGAGATGGGTGAAGTGCCCAAGGGCCTGAGCTTATTAGAACGCGGGCTGTATGCTGCTAATATTGATATTCCCATTTTATATGAACTGCATTATCACTTAGGCAGTGTTCATAGTGAGTTAGGTAATGCAATTCAAGCCGAGCGCCACTATCAAACCGCAGCAGAGCAACCGATTTTACCTAAACTTAAATTAGGTGCTTTAAACAATTGGGGCAATTTGCTCAAAGAGAAAGGTAATTTAATTCAAGCAAAACAGTTATATGAACAGGTGTTAGAAATTGATCCAACATTAGCGATCGCGCACAACAATCTAGCGATAACTCTCAAATCAATGGGCCAGTTTGTCGAAGCGATCGCTCACTACCAGATCGCCATTCAACTCCAACCCCAATATGCTGAGGCTTATCAAAATCTCGGTGTCGCCCTACTCAAAATCGGTCAGGTTCCCGAAAGTTTGGCAGCCTTTCGATCGGCGATCGCCCTCCACCAACAGACAGGCTCCCCCGAAGGCGATCGATTACGTCAAGGTCTACAAGACATGGGATTTGTCGTGTGATTAGCTACCAAATTTTGGTCATTCGTAGCGTGAATTTTGGTAATTCTGGATCGCCGCTTACCGATTCTGGATCGTTCAAAATGTCTGGAGTGACGTTAGGACGGTAGACATGAGCGGTACGATTTTGGCGATCGATCAACAGTCCCAACCTTGCCCCATTGTCGAGATATTCCTGCATTTTGTTTTGCAGTGTGGTTAATGAATCACTTGCCGATCGCAGTTCAATTACCGAGTCTGGACAAATCGGAGCAAAGGAGGCTTTTTGTTCGTCAGTGAGGGCGTTCCAGCGATCGAGCCTGATCCACGAAGCATCGGGCGATCGCACCGCACCATTGGGAAGCGTAAAGCCTGCACTAGAGTCAAAACAGATGCCTGTCCCGTCTTGTCTTGCCCAAATTCCTAATTCAACGGCAAGGTCAAAATTTCGATTTCCGGTATCCGAAAAAGTGGGCGGCATGATGATGACTTCTCCCTGGGCTGTCCGCTCGATTCGCAAATCAGGATTGACCTGACAAAATTCGTAAAACTTCTCGTGAGTGCTGGTGTTGAGCGAAGGGAGATGAACCGTCACAGGAACGCTCTGGATCAATAGCGTGGTCATGGGTGCCTTCTGGGTTGAGCAAGTTGCTTTTATTGTAGAGCGATCGGGCTTGGCTGCCTTGAGGAGTCGATCGATTGTGGAATTTGATTAACTTGAATTCGATGAAATTCTTTGCTTCGGTTGCCAATCCGAGCTGACTCTTGTCGAGCTGACTCTTGTATCTTTGGCTGTGTCACTAGGGCTAATGCAGGAACGATCGCAGGACGGTTGCCCTTGACTTCTACAAAAAGAATCGCGCCACTGGAAATTTTGGAGGAGCGATCGCTTCCTCAATTCCCGGACACTCTAATTCTCGATTCCCTTTGAATTCAGGACAAGCATTTTCACTTTTCGATTCGCTCAAGTTCTTCTCGGACAACTCTGCGTAAAGTGGTTTCTAAAGGTTCGTGGCTCTGCTGAATGTGTTGACGCAGTACCTTGTTGATCAAGCTTTGGTAGTTTCCGCCGCCTGCTGCATGAACTTGTTCTCGAAACCAGGTCAGGATGTCGTCGTCTAACCGAATGGTAATTTGAGTTTTTCCTGCTGCGGTTGGCTCTACTGCGCCTCGTTTGCCTTGACTAAAATCGTACTCTGCTTCCATGACTCATCCCTCACTGTATTGATTTCGTTCTGAACGGGTTGCCGATCGCGCAGAAATTAATCGAATTTCATCATCTCGCCAAGTGTAGACCACAACGAGAAAGCGACCCAGAGCATCCAGTCCGATCGTGATGTAGCGTTCTTCGTCATACCGTTGGTCTGTCAGGGTAATGGCGCAATCGTCGGAGAAGACGGAGACTGCATCGGCAAAATCAATTCCATGTTTGCTGAGATTATTCGCTGCTTTTTGGGTGTCCCATTGATACGCCATGCTTCTAATTGTATGTACATCTACAAAGACCGAAGATTAAAAACGGTTGATAGCCCCTCAACGCTCGTCGGTTTTCTTGAATGCAGGAAAGTCGATCGTTCTGGAATGTCGGCTCACAGTGGAGTGTTGTCGGAGCCAATGGGAGAACGATCGCAGGACGGTTGCCCTTGACTTCTACAAAAAGAATCGCGGAACACTATGCTAATGACTGGATTGGATCGTTTGGGGGTGGATGTCGTCCGACCGCTCGATCTGCCGCACGGATATTGAGAATTCGTTCTCGATTTAAGGTCAAGGCTGCGATCGTGGCATCGCCAATATCCGTTAAGCCAATGATGGTTAGACCATCCGCAGACCAGATAAAGTGCTCGTTCCAACCCTGTTGGCGAGGGTTAAATAGAGGAATTTGCCGATCGGTTTGAGGGTCGATCGTAGTGGTTTTGTCGGTCTTTCTGCGATTGCAGTGGAAGCAAGCAAGTGCCAAATTGCTGAGGTCGTCTGTGCCACCTTGAGCGATGGGGAGAATGTGGTCGATTGTAAACTGGACATATTGCCATTGCTCAGAAGCGTGGCAATATTCACAGAGTTTACTGGCTCGTTGGCGAACTTGTTGTTGCAGCTCTGGTGAGAGTTTGCGCCGGGTTGACATTCTAAGGGCGGCTCACTCGGATGAACTGAGAGATAAGTTGCGGAGGGTGCGGTTGACGAAGCTGAGATAGTCGTCCATTTCTTCGTAAGCGTCGAGTTCGATTTCTTCTTCTAAGCTGAGGGCGACCCCTTGCGGGTAACTCGAAGAGATCGCTTGTTGTTTGGAGAGTAATGCTTCGATGCGGGTTTGCACGAGGCTGGAGGCGCGAAAGATAGGGATGCCTTCTTCAAGTTCGAGGCGAACGGCTCCTTCGATCGGGAGTGAGGCAGGTAGGTTTCGCAGTGTGGGCGGCAGGTGTAAGGTCATGCTTTGCTTCAATGACTCAGATTCTTTCTCTTATTGTGCAGGAACGCCGACCGTTCTGGAATGTCTGCTCACAGTGGAGTGTTGTTGTCGGAGCCAATGGGAGAACGATCGCCCGAATGTTGCCCCTGACTTCTGCAAAATTATCGCGGCACTGGATGTTTTGGGAGAGAAAGCCTTCCATTGCTTCCCCACCCCTCACTTCCTATTCCCCATTCCCTCCCATCCACTGTCGCAAGACCTCTAAACTCTCGCGCATGGTCATCGTTTGTGGATGATTATTACCCAAAAGCTGCTGATTTATTTCTAGCGCCTGCACCAGCAAAGGTGCTGCTTCAACATACCGTCCCTGATTTGCGTAAAGCACTGCCAAATTGTTGAGGCTGGTTGCCACATCGGGATGGTTCTCGCCTAAGAGCGATCGTCTCAATAGCAAAGCTTGTTGATAGAGAGGTTCGGCATCTTCGTAGCGTCCCTGAGAATAGTACAGTCCTGCCAAATTATTGAGGCTGGTTGCCACATGGGGATGAGTCTCGCCTAAGAGCGATCGTCTCAATAGCAAAGCTTGTTGAAAGAGGGGTTCGGCTGC
>NZ_JBJPHS010000049.1:42092-53156 GCF_052939495.1 Phormidesmis sp. 146-12
TATAGCAGTGCCAAATTGTTGAGGCTGGTTGCCACATCGAGATGAGTCTCGCCTAAGAGTGATCGTCTCAATTGCAAAACTTGTTGAAAGAGGGGTTCGGCTGCCTCGTAGCGTCCCTGAACACGATACAGTTCTGCCAAATTGTTGAGGCTGGTTGCCACATCGAGATGAGTCTCGCCTAAGAGCGCTCGCATCAATTGCAAAGCTTGTTGAAAGAGGGGTTCGGCTGCCTCGTAGCGTCCCTGAGACTGGTAAAGCACTGCCAAATTGTTGAGGCTGGTTGCCACATGGGGATGAGTCTTGCCTAAGAGCGATCGCACCGCATCAAGACAACCAACTAACCAAGGCTCTGCTGAACTATAGAGTCCTTGACCTTCGTAAAACCAACCAACTCCAACAAAGCTCCACATCAGAGCGTTTTCAGTGAGGAAATCCAGGAGGTCTTTAGACACTTTTTTGAGGTGGGGAATGTCAGGAGTCACTATTTGAATCAGATCTAGCGTGGGGTCATGAGGAATTTGCTGCGCCACTGCGATCATCACCTCGACAAACGATCGCTTCATCGCGTCGGCTGCTTCTGTTTGGGTCAGTTGTTCCTGCAAAAACACCCGAATCAGTGCATGAATCCGATACACTCCCACTTCTACCCACTGCACCAGATGCCACTTCACCAATTCTCGTTTGGCAAGCTCAACGGCTTCCTCTTCCCAGCCCAACCCCGCCATCACCCCTTCCACCAGTCGCCAGGGAATCTCCGCCGCCGCAAACAAACCCAGCACACAGCCCAACTGCCGCGCCTCCGGTGACAACGCCTGCCAACTCAATCCGATCGCCGCCCTCACCCCTCGCTTTGCCGTCACCCTGAAGTAAGTTTCCTCAAGCTCCGACTCAGAATAATCGATCGCCTTCGCATCTAATTTCTGCTTCTCCAACCGTTGCAGCATCTTCGCCAGAGATAAATCCGGGTCTGCATCCAGATAGCGCCCCACCAGTTCGATCCCCAGCGGCAAATATTCCAACCATTTCAGCAGCTTTCGAGCGATCCACGGCTCTTGTCTCAAACGATCGCGCCCCACCAACTCCCCAAGCAACTGTATCGCTTTTCTAGGCGGCAACACATGCAGCGACACCGAGGGAATCGAGCGATCGGGCTGCAATCTCGTCGTCATCAACACCCGAAACCGCGACGGCATCCCCTCCAACACTTGCCGACACCGCTTCCATTCGGTCACATCATCCAACACCAGCAGCACAGATCCCTCCGATGGCTTCCAGTGTTGCCAACACCATTTCACCTGCTCCAATAGAGTCAGCGATCGCCCGTTAAACTGCTGCAAAACCTCCAATCCTAGCCTCACGCTGGCAAACAAAAGCACCTGTTCCGCCGGATCTTGCTCTCGCACCGACAGCCAACACACGCCACCCGGAAACTCTGCCTGATGATCCGTCGCATATCGAATCGCTAACTCAGTTTTTCCTACGCCACCCATCCCAGCAATCGCAGAAATCGCCACTCGATCGCTTTCCGTCAGCAACTCCTCGATCGCCTGCAACTCCTTTTCTCGCCCAACAAACGTCGATACGCCACTCTCAGGAACCGTCTCTGGGGTAGTCTTCTCGGTTGGCTCTTCTCTGGAAGGTTGCTTTCAGTGATGGTGATGTTCTCCCCCTTGAAACACCGTACTTCCATCTCGCATCTGAGTTTGATAGTTGGTGCCGCCGTAATTATTCTGCTGCTGGTTCATGCTGCTCTCATCCTGCACGACTTCTAGATGAATCTCTTGCGCCAACTGCTGAATTTCCTGCGAAAACTGCGGATCATCGTCCATCGCCACCTGCAAATAGGCAATCAACCGATCTTTTTCTGCCGCGTTTCCCTGCTCGATCGCCGTTAATGCCGCTTCTGCGGTTGGCTTTCCCCAAAGTTTCTCGCGCACTTTCTGATACAGCGCATCCAGTTTCTTTAATCCCGTCTCCGTAAACTTCTTCGCAACCTCGCCTGCCCCCGCTTCCACAAACTTTTTGAATGCAAGGTCAGCGATCGCAGCAGCCGTCAAAGTCAATACAGGTTCCATCGGGGCAACTCCACGTCAAGGCTGTATCTTTTCTAACTCAAAAAAGATAAGCCTAACCCAAAGCATCACAGTTTCTTTTGGGAACCCCACAATTTGAGTTCAAACCCCGACAATTTGAGTTTCAACCAGCACTTCTTGAGTAAAAAGCCGCAATTCTTGAGTTCAAACCCCGACAACTTGAGTTCAGACCCCGACAACTTGAGTTTAGAACCCGACAACTTGAGTTTAGAACTCGACGATTTGAGTAAAAAGCTGCAATTCTTGAGTTCAGAACTTGATCGCCCGACTCAAAAACACGACAACTCCAGTTCAAAACAAAAACCTTTGAGCAAAAAGCTGGAAACGTCGGGATAAAAGCAGGAACGATCGTGATCGCGACACTTTTTCTAGCTCACGACAGATAAACTTCTCTGCATGATTCTCTGCAAACAACGATAGATAGATATGAAACAATGAATTGGTAAGTTGGTTTCCAATGAGTGGCAGAGTTTAGGTAATGCAATACGATCGCCTTTCGACCGGGGTTTCGGGATTGGATGAAGTGTTAGAGGGGGGACTGCTTCCTCGGCGAGCCTATTTAGTCAGAGGAGGTCCGGGTGCGGGTAAAACAACGCTGGGGCTAGAGTTTCTGTCGGCAGGGGCAGCCCAAAATGAGCCAACTCTCTTCATTTCTCTCAGTGAATCCGAAGCGCAGGTGCGATCGAACGCCAATCTTCTAGGCTTTGACCTCCAAGCTGTCACCTTTCTCGATCTCAGCCCCAGTTCTAGCTTTTTTACAGAAGTCGAAACCTACGATATCTTCTCCTCTGCTGAGGTTGAGCGAGAACCCACCACCCAGAGAATCGTCGAACAGGTACAACAGCTTCAACCGGGGCGAGTTTTTATCGATGCGATGACTCAGTTTCGCTACTTATCAAGCGATGTGTTTCAGTTTCGCAAGCAGGTTCTCTCGTTTTTGCGGTTCCTCCTTGAACAGGGCGCAACGGTGCTATTTGCTTCAGAAAGTAGCCACACCAACCCAGACGACGACTTGCAGTTTATGAGCGATGGCGTAATTGAGTTGCAACATGACAGCGGCGATCACAGCGTCAGAGTCACCAAATTTCGGGGATCACACTTCAGATCAGGCCCTCACACCCTGCGACTTTGCAACACGGGGATGGCTGTTTTTCCGCGACTGCAACCCGATCACTACGAATGTGACTTTGTGCTGGAGACCATTTCATCGGGCGTGAGCGAACTGGATCAACTGCTACATGGCGGCATTGAGCGGGGCACCGTCACCGTATTAACCGGGCCAACCGGAGTCGGCAAAACCTCGTTAGGAGTGCAATTTATGAAAGCGGCAGCCAGCCGAGGAGAGCGATCGGTACTCTATACCTTTGAGGAGCAGGTCAACACGCTGCTACATCGGGCCGAGTCGATCAATACGCCTGTGCAAGCAATGATCCAGCAAAGAATGCTATCGGTCGTCTCGATTGAGCCACTGCACTTTAGTCCCGATGAGTTTGCTAACCTGGTGCGCCAAGAAGTCGAACAACAACAGGTGCGGGTGGTGATGATTGACAGCGTTGCAGGCTACAAACTCTCTGTGCGAGGAGCCAATTTAGTGATGCATCTTCATGCCTTGTGTAAGTATCTGCAAAATATGGGCGTGACGGTGATTTTAGTCAATGAAACCGAATACATCACCGGAGATTTTCGGGTTACAGAAGTTGGCATTAGTTATTTAGCGGACAACATTATGTTTCTGCGATACCTGGAAATGGGTGGCGAGATGCGAAAAGCGATCGGCGTTCTCAAAAAGCGACTGTCTAATTTTGAACGGACGCTACGAGAATTGAAAATCACCTCAAAAGGGATCAAAGTTGGGCAACCCCTGACGCAACTGCGCGGCATCTTGAGCGGCATTCCAGAATGGATCGATGAGCGGGATGCCTAAAGACCCCCTACAGATTTTGGTACTCGATCGCAACCGTCACAATCTCACATTGTTGACTCAATTGTTGGAGCGGCAAGGCTATCAGGTGTTGCCTGCTCTCTGTCTAGAGGACGTTGCTCTAATCTTGGAGCCAGTGCCTAAAATTGATCTGGCATTAATTGATATTTCTGGATTTGATGCCACCATCTGGTCAGTCTGCCAACAGCTTCGCCAACAGGAGATTCCTTTTCTTGTGATTTCGCCGAGACATCATGCCGCTATTCAGCAAGCCAGTATTGCTCACGGTGCCAATGGACTGTTAAGCAAACCGATCGTCATGCGGGAGTTTTTGCAGTTAATTCGGGAGTTGCTTAAATGAACCGAATCCTGGTGCTATTAGAACACCGCGAAAATCGTCGGCTCATGTCAGAGTGGCTCAGTCCACGCTATCAAGTCATCGTTCCTGATTGGGACATCGATAGTGTGAGGCATTCACTCGCGTCTGAATCGTTTGATCTGTGCATCATCTGTGGCAGAACGTTGGATCAGTTGGAGCAGGCTGTCCAAGCGCGACGCGATGCCGAACAGCCCATTTTACTGCCGTTCTTGTTGGCGACCAGCCGCCCAGATGTGGGATACGCCACGCGGCACCTCTGGCAAAGTGTGGATGAACTGATTATTCAACCGATCGAGAAGATCGAATTGCAGGCGCGCGTTGAGATTTTGCTGCGATCGCGTCAACTTTCACTGCGACTTCAGGTTTGCGAATCAGAGACAACTCAGCAAATTGCAGCAAGGCAGCAGGCCGAAGTAGGGCGCGATCGGGCGATTTCTGCCCAGCATTACAGCGATGCACAGTTTCGTCAAATGGCCGAAATCATTCCCAGTGTGTTTTGGCTATTTGATCTAAAAGCCCAGCGGCCGATTTATGTCAGTCCCGCTTACGAGACCATTTGGGGACGCGATCGTGATGACCTCTACAGCAATTTCAGCACTTGGTTTGAGTCCATTCACCCCGACGATCGTGAACGAATGCGATCGGCAAATGAGCGCTGTCTAGCTAATGGTCAGAGCGATGAAGAGTATCGAATTATTCGACCCGATGGCTCAATGCGCTGGATTCGCGATCGCGGGTTTATCCTTCTGGATGAAGATGGACAGCCTTCTCGATCAGCAGGTGTCGCCGAAGATATTACCGATCGGGTCTCCATCGAAGCCCAACGCCGTCAGACCGAAGCCGAATTGCTCACGAGTGAAGCTCGATTTCGCCGCATTTTTGAGTGCAACATGGTGCCGATGGGAACTTGGATGCGATCGGGCAACGTCGCCGCCGCCAATGACGCACTTCTTGACTTAATTGGATGCACTCAAGCCGACCTAGAAGCAGGTCTGATCAACTGGCAAGCTTTAACCGTCCCCGAACACGCCTATCTCGATCAGATCGCTCTTGAAGAGATTGCAGCAAAGGGCATCTGTACTCCTTTTGAAAAAACCTACATTCACAAAAGCGGTCGGCGGGTTCCCATCTTGATTGGCGCTGCTTCGTTTGTGGATGATCCCGGTAGTGGCGTGTTTTTTGCGATCGATCTCACCAGTACCAAAGCCGCCGAACTTGAACTCAACCGCGTTTTAAAGCTAGAGCAAGCCGCCCGCACCGAAGCCGAACGCGCCAATCGCATCAAAGACGAATTTCTCGCCGTCCTCTCTCACGAACTTCGCACTCCGATGAATCCGATTCTCGGCTGGGCTAATCTGCTGCGACAGGGCAAACTGGATGCCACCAAAGCAACCCAAGCGATCGCGACGATCGAGCGCAATGCCAAACTACAAGTACAACTGATTGACGATCTGCTGGATATCTCTCGGATTCTGCGCGGCAAGCTGACGTTGAAACCGCTTCCGGTAGCGCTGTCGGCGGTGATTGAGGGGGCGATCGAGACGGTGCGATTAGCGATCGAAGCCAAAGCCGTTCAGCTTCAGGTAAATCTTGATCCCATTGGGTCAGTGTTAGGCGACGGGGCGCGACTTCAACAAGTGGTCTGGAATCTGTTGACCAATGCAGTCAAATTTACGCCTACAGGCGGGAGAATCACCGTCAACTTAACGCAGATTGACAACCAGGTTCAGATCCAAGTCAGCGATACGGGCAAAGGCATTCACCCTGATTTTTTGCCACATGTCTTTGAGCATTTTCGGCAGGAAGATGGCGCGACGACTCGTAAATTTGGTGGTCTGGGACTGGGACTGGCGATCGTCCGTCAAATTGTTGAATTACACGGCGGCACCGTCAGCGTCAGCAGTCCCGGCGAAGGACAAGGAGCAACCTTTACCGTCAGCCTTCCACTTGCCTCTCAATTAGAAGCTGTGCCATCGCCACGATCGCTCCCCTCGACAGCCGATCTGAGTGGGGTTGAGATTTTGGTGGTAGATGACGATGACGATTCGCGAGAGTTTGTCGCCTTTGCCCTGGAGCAAGCGGGTGCGATCGTGCGGGCGGTCGCTTCTGGGGCTGAGGCTCTACAGATTTTTACCCAATCTCCGCCCAACCTGCTGATCAGCGATATTGGAATGCCCGAAATGGACGGCTATATGTTGATGCGCCAGATTCGATCGCTCCCCGTTCAGCAAGGAAAAAATGTGCCTGCGATCGCGCTCACCGCCTACGCTGGAGAAGCCGACGAACGAAGAGCATACGCTGTCGGTTTTCAAAAACATTTACCAAAGCCGATCGATCCAGTTGCCAGTATCGCCCTTATTTCTGAACTTCTCCATGCTCACGACAAACGACAAAGTGCCTTTCTAAAGCAGCGTTAGTTCGATGCAGTTTTTTGGCTTAGGATTGCTCTAAGCTTTTGCCCTTCAAGCTGCCCATTCTGGGGACTTTAAGACAAAATTTCTGGTTCAAAGTTCTTTACTACAGAAATTTAACGTGAATTCGATGAGGTTTTTTTGCTTTGTTCTTCAGCGCTTCTGCCCCCCAACCCCCCAAAATTGGGGGACTTTCAGACAAGATCTTGGGTTCAAAGTCCCTCACTCGTGGGGGATTTAGGGGGCTGCCTGGATTCACAACCGCAGCGAAAGATTTCATCGAATTCACGTAAATTTAGGGGCGTTCCTGGCTGTGTAATCGCCGCGAAAAAACTTCACTAAATCGAGTTAAAACACTCAATGGAACACGCCTACTGGTACGATGGCAACCTGATCAAAGGCAAGACACTGGAACTGGCGATCGACGACCCCGCCCTCCTTTACGGTGCGACCCTCTTCACCACCTTGCGCGTCTACCAGACTCTCGACCATCCCCTCACGAACTGGTCAGGACACCTAAACCGCCTCCAAACCAGCCAGCAAGCCTTTCACTGGTTGCCCCCTGATTGGCACCGCCTGCGCCAGGGAGCCGATCGTCTCAGCCAAACCTTTCCCATTCTCAGAATCGTCCTCTTCCCCGACGGTCGCGAATGGATCACCGGAAGATTTCTCCCCGCCGATCTCACCCACCGCCAACAAAACGGCATCACCGCTTGGCTCCCCGAACCCTCCTCCCTCCTCCCTCCTCCCTCCCTCACCCGCTCCCTCCCCTCCCACAAAACCGGAAACTACCTCGCCCCCTGGCTCGCCCTCCAAACCGCACAGCGCCACAACGCCCAGGAAGCTATTCTCACCGACGATGCCGGAAACTGGCTCGAAACCAGCACAGGAAACCTTTGGGGCTACTGTGATCGTCACTGGTGGACACCTCCCCTGGAGTCAGGAATCTTGCCCGGATTATTGAGAACCCAACTCATTACAAAAATCAGGTGCCAAAATGAAGAAGTCACCGAACAACCGTGGAACCCCGAATTGGTAAAACAGTTTGAAGCGATCGCCTACACCAATTGCGTTATGGAAATCATTCCCATTCACACAATTTTGCGGAGTCCTTCACCCCAAACCTATCCCCCATCGCATCCCGGTTTTCGGACGTTGCGAGAGATTTTTAGACCTTAAACCATGGCTCGAAGACCAAAGACTCAAAATGCTGCTTTGCTTAATGTTCAAAGTCGAGCGTCTAAAGTCCAAAGTCGAGCGCCAGAGTCCAAAGTCTCTCTCTTGATCTCTCGCTGAATTCTCATACTAAGTTAATATTAATTAACATAAGTAACATTTGAGAATCGCCTCATCCCCACCCGTTAGGAGGACAACCCTCGGTGAATAAACGCTGGAGAAACGCAGGACTGTACGCACTCCTGGCAGTTGTAGTCATTGCGCTGGCAACCACCTTTTTTGACGATCGCCCACAGACTCGTGAAACGTGGCGCTATAGTCAGTTCATTCAAGAAGTGCAGAGCAATAAAGTTGAGAAAGTGAGCCTGAGCGCTGATCGCACGAGAGCGCTGGTGCAGGTTCAAGATGGTAATCGGGTTCAGGTCAACTTGCCCCCCGACCCTGAGCTAATCAATATTCTGATCAAAAACAACGTTGATATTTCAATTTTGCCTCAGCAAGATGAAAGCTTCTGGTTGCGGGCGCTGAGTAGTCTGTTCTTCCCGGTGCTGCTGCTGGTGGGTCTGTTCTTTTTGCTGCGTCGCGCTCAAAACGGCCCCGGCAGTCAAGCGATGAACTTTGGTAAATCAAAAGCCAGAGTGCAGATGGAGCCTCAGACTCAAGTCACCTTCGGCGATGTCGCAGGTATTGACCAGGCAAAACTAGAACTTAACGAAGTCGTAGACTTTTTGAAGAATGCCGATCGATTCACCGCGATCGGAGCCAAAATCCCTAAAGGTGTCCTACTGGTTGGGCCGCCTGGAACGGGTAAAACCCTTCTCGCGAGAGCCGTTGCTGGAGAAGCGGGTGTGCCTTTCTTCTCGATCTCTGGCTCTGAGTTTGTCGAAATGTTTGTAGGTGTGGGGGCTTCCCGCGTTCGCGATCTGTTTGAACAAGCCAAAGCCAACGCGCCTTGTATCGTCTTTATCGATGAAATTGATGCCGTCGGTCGGCAACGGGGTGCAGGTCTCGGTGGCGGTAACGATGAGCGCGAACAAACCCTCAACCAACTGCTGACCGAAATGGACGGCTTTGAGGGCAACACGGGCATCATTATTATCGCTGCGACGAACCGCCCTGATGTGTTGGATGCGGCTCTCTTGCGTCCCGGTCGATTCGATCGTCAAGTGGTGGTCGATCGTCCCGATTACGCAGGCCGTTTGGAAATTCTCAACGTTCACTCTCGCGGCAAAACGCTCTCAAAAGACGTTGACCTTGAGAAGATTGCGCGTCGGACTCCTGGATTTACTGGCGCAGACCTGTCTAACCTGCTCAACGAATCCGCCATTCTCGCCGCCCGCCGCAACCTGACCGAAATCTCAATGGACGAAGTGAACGACGCAATCGATCGCGTCCTCGCGGGCCCTGAGAAAAAAGATCGCGTCATGAGCGAAAAGCGCAAAGAATTGGTGGCTTATCACGAAGCAGGTCACGCGCTGATTGGGGCTTTAATGCCTGACTACGATCCGGTGCAAAAGATTAGCATTATTCCTCGTGGTCGTGCTGGCGGTTTGACCTGGTTTACTCCGAGCGAAGACCGCATGGATTCGGGTCTGTACTCTCGCTCTTATCTGCAAAACCAGATGGCTGTCGCCCTGGGTGGTCGGATTGCCGAAGAAATCATCTACGGTGACGACGAAGTGACGACGGGTGCAGCCAGTGACCTGCAACAAGTGGCGCGGGTTGCCAAACAGATGGTGACGAGATTTGGGATGAGCGATCGTCTCGGCCCCGTTGCGCTGGGTCGTCAGCAAGGCAATATGTTCTTGGGTCGTGACATTGCGGCTGAGAGAGACTTTTCTGACAAGACGGCATCAGCGATCGATGAAGAGGTCAACAGCCTGGTTGATCAAGCCTACCGTCGCGGTAAGCAAACGCTGTTAGAAAATAAGCACGTTCTCGATCAGTTGGCAGCCTTGCTAATTGAGAAAGAAACCGTCGATTCTGAAGAACTGCAAGAACTGTTGGCTAACAACGATGTGAAAATGGCTTCGATCGCCTAACCGTTCCTAAAATCATCTAAAGGGCAATCTTGGAGCAATCCGAGGTTGCTTTTTTTGAAGCTATAGTTTGAAGTACGATCGTCCCATCTCCACCGCAAACTACTCATGGTCAGCACTCGCGACGTAACAACCTCTCAAGCCGCCGAATCAGAAAGGCGAATCGTACTTCACAACGTCAGTTGGCAGGCTTATGAGAAATTTTTGGACGCGATGGAAGAGAGCCATTCTACCCGACTCACTTACTACAAAGGCATTCTAGAAATCGTGGCTCCGTTAGAATCTCATGAAAATGCTGGCAGCCTGGTTGGTCAATTTATCGAAATTTTGACAGAAGAACTGGGTCTGACGCTCAAAAGCATGGGTTCTACAACGCTCAAGCGACCAGAAATCAAAATCGGCGGGGAGCCGGATAAGTGTTACTACATTGCCAACGAACCTTTGGTCAGAGGGCGGACTGTTAACCTGGCGATCGATCCCCCGCCCGATTTGATTATCGAAGTGGATATCACGCACACTGACATTAACAAAAATGCGCTTTATGCAGAAATGGGCGTTGGCGAATTCTGGCGGTACAACGGTAAAACACTCACAATCTATCAATTGCAGAACGGCACCTATCAGGAACTGTCTACGAGTCCGACGTTTGCGTGGGTAGAGAAAGAGCGGCTGTATCAGTTTCTCAAAGACTGCACTCAAGTAGGAGAAACTCAGGCAAAAAGAATGTTTCGCGCCTGGATTCGGGAATGGTTGTCGAAATGACTGTATGAATGAACCAACCTGATAATTTTTAATCCCAATGTTCGCTAAATTTGGAATCGGCTGTCTTTTGGCGTTGGTCTTGCAGAATGGACATCCTACCGTCGCTTCAAGTTATCCCCAAAAGGCTGCTTCCCCCAAATTAACGCCGCATCGAATCAGTCTCGCCAACGGCAAAACGTTTAGTCTCAACCTGCCGGAAAATTATCAAATTCGCGTCGCTGCACAGGGGGGCGTTGCATAATAGAGGGATGAATGAGGGTGTTGTACTATGCAGTGTCGATAC